>JAZRWZ010000039.1:0-3106 GCA_045599985.1 Acutalibacteraceae bacterium
GGGATTTCTGGTTTGCTATGCCGCGGCCTACTTCTGCCTTTGCCTTATCAATGTGGCCGTGCCCGTGCTGGTGGCGCGGATAGTGGATTACCGCATTGTGGGGCAGTATAACAGCTGGCGCATTCTGCTGAACACCGCCGGCATTTTTGCGGCAAGCCTTGTGTGCATGCCCATTGTCAACGCCATGGGCACCACTGCCGTGTGGATTATCGCCGGGGCCATGCAGCTGGTTTCGGGGATTGTGTATTATATCTATGGCAAGCGTTTATCCGCTGCCCAAACCAAACCCGCCGCTTCGGCATAGGTCACTTGAATATACGAAAAAAACCGTACCATTCACGGTACGGATTTTTTTGTTGACAAATCGGTTTACATGGTGTAGACTAAAGGTGGTTTACAGGATGTAGACCGCGGAGGTATTATTATGAGTTCTTATCAGTTAGGCACCGTAGAAGCGAAGTTTGCCCATATCATCTGGGCGAATGCCCCCGTTTCCTCCGCCGTGCTTGTAAAGCTTTGCGAGGAGACGTTCCAATGGAAAAAATCCACTACCTACACCGTTTTGCGCCGCTTGTGCGAAAAAGGGCTGTTTGCCAACCGGGACGGTGTGGTAACCCCCCTGATGACCGAGGCCGAATTTTACGCCAACCAAAGCCGGGAATATGTGGAGGAATCCTTTGACGGCTCCCTGCCCGCCTTTCTTGCCGCTTTTACCAACGGCAAAAAGCTGAAGCCCGGCGAGATTGAGGAAATCCAGCAGATGATTGACTCATTCCGAGGGTCAAAGGAGGAATAACCGTGTATGAAATCCTGCATCAGATGCTCAACATATCCCTGTCGGCAGGCATCCTCATAGCCGTAATCTGCGTGTTTCGCCTTGTATTCAAAAAGGCACCCAAGTGGATTACCTGCCTGCTGTGGGGTGTGGCAGGGCTGCGGCTGGTGCTGCCCTTTTCGTGGAAATCCCCCGCCGGCCTGCTGCCCCCGGGCAACATCATATCCTACGGCGGCACATTAAACACGGGGGTCGCGGCCCTTGACTCGGCGGCAGCCGCGGCACGGCAAACCGTAATTGCCCCTGCGGTGAACATGGCCGCCCGGCATTACGGCGTTTCCGCCTATGCACTGGTCACCGTTGTGCTGTTTGCCCTTTGGCTGTTTGGGGTGGCCGCCATGGCGGTGGCTGCCGCGGTCAATTACCGCTCCGTTTACAGGCAGGTGAAAATCTCCGTAAAAAGCGGAGATGTCTACCTGTGCGATACCATTGCCGCCCCGTTTATTCTCGGCTTCATCCGCCCCAGAATCTATGTGCCCTCCGCCATGCAGGGCAGCACCCTTTCCGCCGTGCTGGCCCATGAGCAGGCACACATCCGGCGCAGGGACCACTGGTGGAAGCCCCTTGGCTACCTGATTTTGTGCGTGTATTGGTTTAACCCCATGGTGTGGCTGGCCTATATTCTGCTGTGCCGCGATATTGAATCCGCCTGCGATGAAAAGGTAATCAAAGCCATGTCATCCGCCGAAATTGCCGATTATACGCAGGCTCTGCTCAACTGCAGCAAACCGCAAAAAGCCCTTTCCGCCTGCCCTCTCGCCTTTGGCGAAACGGGGGTGAAGCAGCGCATCAAATCCGCGCTTTCCTACAAAAAGCCCGCCCTTTGGATTATCATAACCGCGCTTGTTGCCTGCGCTGCCGTGGCGGTGTGCTTCACCGCCAACCGCAGGGAACCCCCTCTTACAGGGGTGCAGGTGCTGGCAACAAACGACAAGGGGGAGCTGCACTGCTTTAATATCACCCAAAAGGGCAGGTTATCCGAAACCCCCGTGACCGACCCCTTCGGCTCCTATAACGGGATGGATGCCGCCCCCGATTGCTTCACCTTCCGCACCGTCGGCCCGCAAAAAGCCGAAGTCACGGTGGAGCGCATTGCCTTTACCGCTTTATCCGGCGAAGAGATTCCCTGCACCGTGACTCCGGATTACCGGGATTTATTTGGTGCCGTGGAACGGGATATTCACAATCAATTTGACAAGCTGACTTTGTTTGACTGCCACACCGGCAGCGCCGGGTATTATCTCGCCCTCAGGCGGGGGAATCAAACCGAAATCTATCATTATCTTCCCGCAGAAAAAGCCCTGCGGAAGCTTTGCACTTTTAAGAATTACGCCGTAAAGGATATTCTGGCCCCTGCGGCGGCGGATGACGGCACCGTTGTGTATAACGCCATTATGGAAACCTATTTTAAACACGAGGGCTTGGGGGAATGCAGCACGGCGGGCTATGTGATTCTGGGCAGCGAGAAAACCGACGGCGAAAGAAAGCTGTATTGCAGCATTTCCTTTTCCCGCTTCGGCTTTATCAACGGCTTTTTCACCAATGTGAGCGGCGGCAGCAACCCCGCCGTTATCACCGTGGATAACCGCACAGGGGACTGGGTGCTGGATGCGCCCCGTGACGGCAGCCTCTACGCCCCGGATATCAAAAAGCTGTTTCCCGAAGCGATTCGGAAGAAGCTTGAGCTTTCGGAGGAGCAGAATCAATCCCTTTGGGAGCAGCAGGCAGCACAGGCCCGGGCTTACCTTGATTCCATCGGCCGCGAGGCCGAGGTGGTGCATTACAGCAGCATTGAACACACTCTGCTCACGGATTGCGGCGTTCCCGCGGATGTGAGCAACACCATTCTTCGTTTAAACCTACCCTTTGACAGCGAAATAGGCAGTTATGAGAAAATAACAGACGGCGTTCGCTATGTGTACCAAACGGAGTATGATGCCCAAAACAATCTGATTCGCTTCACAAAATACGAATATGACACCGGGCATGTTGTGCAGTATTGGAACATGGATGCCCAAACGGGAGCCATACAAACGGGATTATCCGAGCCCGGTCTTATCAATTAGGAATCAGAAGTGAGGAGTGAAAAAAGTTTTCGGGAGTACGGGAAAAACGCGAAGAGATAGTCGCATCATTCCGCACCGGCGTACATCATATCCTCCCACAAATCCCGCACATGGCAGGGAGAAACGCCGTTTTCCTCCAGCGTGTTTTTCAGGCGCTTTACCGCCGCCTTGTCGGCGGAAAGGGCGGGAAACACGGCAGCCGGCT
>JAZRWZ010000040.1:0-5974 GCA_045599985.1 Acutalibacteraceae bacterium
GGCGGTACTGGATGAATTGCCCGGGGAGAAGAAGGCGCAGGTAACGGAAATTCTGAAAGACAAACAGCAGCTGGAGGCGCTTTTGAAATCCGAACAGGCGCAGGCGCCTCTGAAAAAAATCAGCAGGTGAGAAGATGGATATCGGCGACATTCTGTCACAGTTGAGTGAAGAGGATATGGAGAATCTGCGGCAGGCGGCAGCAGGGCTGTTTGACAGCGCCCCGGCGGAGGAGGAAACGGCAGGCAGCATGCCGGATTTGGGTGATTTGCTGAATAACGCCGAGCTGCTTGGCAAAATCACAGCGGTGATGAACGCCATGAACCGCCGTGACCCCCGCAGTGAACTGATTGCCGCCCTGAAACCTCTGCTGACGGAAAAGCGGCGCAAAAAAGCAGATGAGGCCGCCCAAATCATGAAGCTGATGGACATTCTGCCCCTGCTTGGAAAAACGGGAGGGATGGGATGAATACCGACCAACTTATGCTTTTGCTCAATCCCCTGCAGGCCAACCGCAAAAGGGCGGAGAGCGCCACGGCAGAGCAGCCGGAAAAGGTTGCCCCCGGCGCCTCGTTTTCCCCGGCGGGGGACAGCGATGCCGGGGTGATTCTGCCCCTGATTCTGATTCTGCTGGCGGACGGCAGCAATCCCGGTATGATTCCGGTGCTTCTCTATATATTAATGTAATAAAATTCTTTGCATCAAGCACAGTCCGAAAAAAAGTCAAGACTTGTAAAACGCCGCATCTTATGGTATAGAGTAAGAGAGGTGATAATAATGGATTCCGAAAAATTACTGGTTGTGGTTGATATGCAAAACGACTTTATCAGCGGCTCTCTGGGCACCGCCGAGGCCGTTGCCATTGTGCCCAATGTGGTGAAGAAAATAAAAGAATTTGAGGGTGATGTGGTTTTCACCAAGGATACCCACCTTTCCGATTACCCCGAAACTCAGGAGGGCAAAAACCTGCCCGTGCCCCACTGCATCAAGGGCACCGAGGGCTGGATGCTGTGCGATGAGCTGGTGCCGTTAGCCGAGGGCTGCCCTGTTTTTGAAAAGCCCACCTTCGGCAGTGTTGCTCTGGCACAGTACATTGCGGATAAGGATTACGGTGAAATCGAGCTTGTGGGGCTTTGCACGGATATCTGCGTGCTCTCCAACGCCCTGCTCATCAAAGCCTATTTGCCCGAATGCCCCATCTGTGTGGATGCCGCCTGCTGCGCCGGTGTTACCCCCGAAAGCCACCGGAACGCACTGGAGGCCATGAAGATGTGCCAGGTGCATGTGGTGTAATCCGCTTTTTCAAGTTTGCCCCCGGCGTTTCATTTATCTCAAAAAACAAAGGCCGAAGCAGGATATTCTCCTGTTTCGGTCTTCTTTCTTTTATTCCGTTATCCGTGCCGGGTGACCCACAGCACATTTTCCGTAACCTGCTGCTGCCAGCGAAGCACGGCGGCCTCGTCATAGCGCTCCGGCGCTTTTTTCAGCTTTCCCGCCAGCTTGGCGCCCTTCATCAGGCCCTTGATGATGGCGAAGAAATAGCCGGGAGAACGCATGCCTCTGACGAATTTGCCAAGCAGGGAGCCGAGGCTTGTTTTCTGCCCTGCCCCTGCCAGGTCGGAGGACTGAATCACGCCGTTATCAAACAGAAAATCCACACCCTCGCCGGGCATTTGCAGCAGAGAATTCTTTAACCCCTCATTTTTGGCAGCCACGCCGCCGAGAGAACGGTGATAATCCCGGTTGTAGCACCACAGGGTCTGCAAATCGCAATTCCCGTTTTTTATCAGGGTATCGGCCAGCAGGCGGCCCGCCTGCAGGGAAAGGTCGATGCCCATGCCGTTCATGGGGGTGGTCATAAAGGCGCTGTCGCCCACGGCGGCATAGCCCTGCCCCACCATCAGCGCCAAAGGACGGCGCACGGGAATGATGCC
The DNA here is from genome assembly GCA_045599985.1 of Acutalibacteraceae bacterium. Classification (GTDB taxonomy): domain Bacteria; phylum Bacillota; class Clostridia; order Oscillospirales; family Acutalibacteraceae; genus CAG-177. The sequence goes on from JAZRWZ010000040.1 coordinate 1,933, forward strand.
CCGCTGACCGCCGCTTAAAATTTCGGTGCCGATGTAGGGGTGGCGTTTGCGGAAGCTTGCCACACTCTGCTCGATTTTTTCATCCGTCAGCGGGTCAATCAGGCCCACCAGAATATCCGCATTATTGCCGTTGGTGCAGCACCATGACAGGCCCTGCTCTTTATCGTGGCACAAAAAAATCTCAAAGGGAACCTCGGGGTTCACGGCCTCCGTTTTGTTGAGGTAGGCCCGCCAGGCATAGAATACCTCGCCCCGTTTCGGCTCTTTTTCAATATGATAGGAGGCGGGCAGCCCGCAGCGCACCGGTGAAAACGCACCGGCGGCATCAATCACCAAATCGGCGGGAATCTCGCCGTCATCGGTCACAAGCCCGGTCACGGCGCCGTTCTGCACAAGAGGGCCCCGGATGGCGGTGCCGAAGCAGAAGGTAACCCCGTTTTCCTCCGCGTGCTCAAGCAAGGCCCCGATAAGCGCCTTGCGCCACATGATTTTCTGGCGGTTTTCATCGGTGTAGCGAATCACAACCTCCGTGCGGTAGGAGGGGCTCACAAAAGCGCAATCCCCGCGGAAGCGCCAGCTGCCCTCGGGCAAAGGCTTGCCCGTAATCTCCTCCAGAAGGGAGAAGGTAAAGCGGTCCTCCCAATCATGGCCCAGAGCATCCCGCTCCTGCTGCTCATACACCGTAACCCGGTGCCCGGCCCGGCTGAGCCGTGCCGCCGCCACAAGGCCGCCGTGGCCCGCGCCCGCAACTGCGATATTCATGGTGTTACCCTCCTTTATTATTATAAAGACAGACGGTTATTCCACATTCACAAAGGCGGTGTGCACCTGCCCGGGCGCCTGCCTGTAAACATCAAACACACGGCCGCCCAGCTGAGGCTTCAGGTGGCAGGCGTGGCAGCTGACATAGCCGTCATAGGCCATGAGGATGCCGCCGAACTCCGCGGTAATGGTATTTTCGTGGTCATGCCCAAAGCACATGGCCTTCACATCGCCCCGCTCCATGCAGGCACGGAACAGGCCGCTGTTTATCATCTGGCCGCTGACGGGCTCGCCCATGATTCCCTCCACTTTGCACTGTTCGGGATTCATTGCCGCCCAGCAGAACTCCTGCACGGGCACGTGCATTACCATCAGCGCGGGCACTTTGCCGCCCTGCTCTTTTTCGAGCTTTTCGGAGGTTTCGCAGTACCAGCGCACCTGCGAGCTGTCGGTACCCCGCTCCCCCACATCAAAGCCGGATGTTTCGCGGAAGGTGATTTCAACGCCGCTTTCCACATCATAATCCTCACGGAAGCCGTCCATGCCCCGGTGGCTGTCAAGGCCGTAAACGGCAAAGGCGATTTTATCGCCGTCATAGATGGGCAGCATATAATCGGAAGCACCCGCGGTGCCCGCTACCGAGCGGGACACGCAGAAGGGCATGGATTCATACACCTTTTCCGCCTCCCGGTTGGGCAGGCCGAAGTTATCGTCATGATTGCCGAAAACATGGGCAAAGGGGATGCGGCGCTTCACCATGGGGGCGGTCAGGCCCTTGAGCATCACGGCAAGCTGCTCCGCGTTCTCAATATGTATCACCCCGGGGCCCGCAATATCGCCCAGCATCAGCACAAGGTCGGGTTGGGTCTTATCCAGAAGGGTGGAAAGATAGGCCACGGTGTTTTCTTCGTCATACCCTACGCCGCCGTGAATATCGGACACGCACAGAATGCGAAAACGTTCTTTTTCATTAAACTCAAGTCGGATTGCGTTATCTGCCATTATTTATCTTCTTTCTCCGCTCTTCTTTGTGCCAGAGCGGCGGCGATTTCCTTTTTCTTCTCCCCGACTAAATTATATTTGAACATGGGGATGGCTGCCAGCAGGCTGAAGATGCCGGGCATGGCGGTGTAAGCGAAATACACGGTGTTTTTGGTGTGGGCATCAAAGGATGCCACATCGGCGTTGTAGCCGGATTTGCTCACAAACACCAGACCCAGAGCCGTGCCCAGTGCAAGGCAGACCTTGATGGTCAGGCTCAGCACGGCATAGGCCGCGCCCTCGGTGCGCTTGCCGGTCTGATATTCATAATAATCCACACAGTCGGCGGTCATAATCATGGGCATGAGCGTAACGGCACCGAACTGCAGACCAATCAGGAACAGGAACACATACATCAATTTGGTTTCGGTGCCCACAAAATAGGCACCCACGGAAACGGCGAAGCCGTAAAGGCTCATGAGCAGGAACACATTGCGCTCGCCCATCTTTTTGATGAGCACGGGGGTAATGGCCATGCTGATCATGGAACCCACGGCTGTAACAATACCGAGCACGGCAACCAGATTCTGGCTGCCCAACAGTACGTTGGCGGCCTGCACCTGAATGCCCATGGCCATCTGGCGGCCGAAGCCGAGGAAGTAAGAGATGATAACCAGCATGAGGGGCTTGTTATCCTTGAATGCTTTTACCATATCCCCGAAGGTCATTTTCTCGGAGGTATAGGGAACGCGCTCCTTGTTCCAGAAGAAAATCAGGGAGAACAGCACACAGCCCAGCACGGCGGTGGCAATGGCGGTCCAGAAATATTCGGTGCCTATCATGGCATCGTCCTTTTCGCCCTCATAGCCGAAAACCTTGGAGCCGCCGGGAATCAGCAGGCAGATAACGGGCACAACCACCACGCAGGCGGAAAAGCCGATTTGCTTGAAGGTGTTGGCAATGGATACCACATTGGTGCGCTCGGTGGGGTTGGGCGTGAGCACGGCGGCAATGCCCTGGGAGGGCACATCGCCCAGCGTCATGGCAAGGCTCCAAATCAAATAAGTGATAAAGATGTAAATGTACAGAATCTTTTTGTTCTCGAATGTGATATAGGGGCAGAAAATGACTGCCGTCATAACCAGCAGGGGAACAATGGAATACAGAATAAACGGCTTGAGCTTGCCGTGCTTGCCGTTTTTGCGCTCAATCAGGTTGCCCACCACGGGGTCAAACACGGCGGATACGATTTTTGCCGCCAGAATGATGATGCCCACCACGGCAAGGTCGGCGCCTAAAATGGAGCCGTAAAACTCTGCCTGATAGGAATTGAGCAGACCTACAATGGCCTGAAAGCCGAACAGACCGAGGGAGTATGCCGCAATCTCCTTGAAACTCATGTGTTTTTGGTTTACCACATCTGTTGCTGTTGTCATTTTTTCGCCCTTCCTCATTTCTGAATTTTAAGGTGCCCGCAGGCATCCGGGTTACAAAATTGTGTTGAGAAGCCCTTCACAGCCCTCATAAATATCCCGCCACGCGGCGGAAAAATCCTCCGTATACCACGGGTCGGCCACATCGGCACACCGTGAGGTGTATTCCATGAGCCGGTGCACCTTGCCATAGGGGTCGCTGCCTAAAATCCGCATGGCATTTTGCACATTGTTTTTATCCATGCACAAAAGCAAATCGTACTTTTCGTAGTCGCTTTTTTGCAGCTGAACAGCCCGCTTGCCCTCGCAGGAGAGACCGTGCCTTGCCAGCTCCGCTTTGGCGGGAGGATACACGGGGTTGCCGATGCCGTTAAAAATCTCCTCCGTGCTGGTGGCGCAGGAGGCAATCACGAAATCCCGCTCCCGCCCCGCTTTTTTCACCATATCTTTTAAAATGAATTCCGCCATGGGAGAGCGGCAGATATTGCCGTGGCAGATGAATAATATTTTGGTCATTTCCTTTCTCCTTCGGAATCCGCCGGCGCAAACCGCTTTTCTTCCCGGCCGTTGACGGTGACCGTTTCGTTCCACATGGCGGCGGGGCGCACCCACAGCCCGCCCTCACCGTAAAGGGCGCGGTAAACCACCATGGGCTCCAGCGTTTCGCTGTGGCGGGCGATGCAAAGCACCTCATATTCCATTCCCTTAAAATGGCGGTATCTTCCCGGTTTGATATTCATAGTAGCCTCCCGTAAAATTAGCGCCGGGGAAATCTCCCCGGCACTCAAATGCATTAAGATTTCGCAGGTGTGCTGCCGCGGCTGGTCAGATCCATAACCACATTGCAGTCAAAGTAATCAGAGAAC
>JAZRWZ010000041.1:0-2945 GCA_045599985.1 Acutalibacteraceae bacterium
GGGTACCGAGGGGCCTAACGTCTCCGCCGGGGAACCCCGCCTCGTCACGCTGTAGCGTAGCGAAGGCGGACGAACGGCGGGGCGGCTCCGCTATCCCGTTGCATGTTGCAGAACCACCAAGATTCGCCTTGCGTATCATCCACCACACCACCCGAATTCATAGGTTTCCAAAAATCTTTGGGACACATGTGGCCGAACCCCGCTCTGCGGGGTGGTTGACGTCTCCCGTTGCACATCTCTGGCCGCCTTTACTGACAAAATTCCAAGAGGGTGGCTTCCATTTTGGGCGGTTTTCCTAACGATTACCTATCAACTCGTTGAAAAACATGAATCCACATGCGTTCCTCATGGATGTTTTTTGAAAAATCTTCTTGACGTTTGTGAAGTTTTAATTTATTCTGAAACTCAACAAACTTTATGAACAAATTACTGGCAGCCACGTTGCAACAGCTGAACGGCGGAAAGGCCGTTGAGCTGAAGGTGGTGCCGTCCCGGCAACTGCCTTTGCTGTACCGCTCTCTGTACAACGTGACAGTAGGCGAGCTGTTGGACGTACCCTGCTGCCTGTTGGAAGACAGACATGCGGCACGCATTACTCCGGGAATGTCGGAAAAGCATACGCAAACACTTTGCTCCCTCACGGGGAAGCCGGCAGTCTATGTTACGGAGAAAATAAGCGCTCAGGATGCTTACCGCCTCATTGCCAAGAAAGTGGCTTTCGTTGCCGCAAACGGGTACATCTACCTGCCGTTTGCCGGTATACGGCTCAGCGGCAAGCCTAAAGAGACGCCCCCCTGCACCACACTGGGCATTCCCGCCCAGTTGTTGGTGCTTGCCGTGCTGAACAAGCGGCTGCCGATGCCGCTGACCTACCGAACGGCATGCGACTTTCTGCCGTATTCCGGAGCAACGGTGCATGCCGCTTTTGCGCAGTTGCAAGCGGCGGATTTGTGTGTGCAAACGCGCGGTCGCAGCGTACAGTTGGATTTCCTTGTGAAGGGAAAGCAACTGTGGGAGCGGGCGTTGCCGAAGATGCAGAACCCATGCAGAAGAACGGTTGAAGTGTCGTTCTTGCCGCAGGGGGGCTTGGTGGTGCCGGCGGGGGAGAGTGCGTTGTCTCTGCACACCATGCTGGCTGCTCCTACGCCTGTTACCTACGCTATGCCGCTGCATGATTTTCTGAAACAAGAGAAGAATAGACCATTGTTCCCGATTCCTGACGAGATGCACCCCTTGCAGCTTTGGCTCTATCCCCCGACTCTTTTGGGTGGAGAACACATTGATGCTCTCTCTCTTTACCTGAGTCTTCAGGACACACAGGATGAGCGTGTGGCTCAGGCATTGGAACAACTGATTCAACAATTTTTATGGTAAACGGCATTGAACTTTTTCAACAGCATTTTGCTGCGTATACGGATAGCTATATCCTTATCGGCGGTAGTGCCTGTGATGTTCATTTTCAGCAAGCGGCTCTGCCGTTCCGTGCCACAAAGGATTTGGATATCGTTCTTTGTGTGGAGGCTCTGGATGCCTCGTTTGTGCGTGCCTTTCGGGATTTCGTCAAAGACGGCGGTTATGCCGTACGGCAAAAGAGTAACGGAGCCAAGCAGTTCTACCGTTTCATGCAGCCAACCAACGCCACCTACCCGGCGATGCTGGAGCTGTTTTCCCGAAAGCCGGAGCAACTGCGCTTGGCTGAGGATTCATGCCTGCCCCCCATACCGGCGGAAGATGAAGCCTCCAGCCTGTCCGCTATTCTGCTGAATGATGATTACTACCGCCTGCTGATGGACACCCGCATAGTCCAGGACGGTATCAGTCTGGCTCCGCCGCAGACCTTGATTGTTCTCAAAGCCAAGGCATGGATGGATTTGCGCGAACGCAAAGCCGCCGGGGAGAGCGTTGATAGCAAGGATATTCGCAAGCATCGAAATGACATCGCCCGCTTGGCTGCCATTGCCACGCCCGGCATGATGACGCTGCCTCCTGACATCGCAGCAGATATGGCAGACTTCCTGCAAGCCTACGCAGAAGAGCTTCCTGACTCCACCGCATTGCGGCTGTCCGTGCCGACCGCCGACCTGTTGCAAACCCTCCGCGACCTTTGGGGGTGACCCCCTAAACGTTGGCGTTGCCTCCAAAAAAATCGGGGTGCCCCCCCTGAAATGCGGTATGTTTTAACTCGTACTATAATGGCTTTCCGGAAAAGGCGACGGATTTGCGTTTTCCTCCCGGCTGGGACCTAATGGTTGCCTCATGCCAAAACACCCGAAATTTTCTCCCTTTCTTACGCATTGTAATTTCGCGCCTTACAAACACGACGTGATTTTTTTGAAAAAAATGCATTTTTTGTTGTACATTTTGCCTTCCGGGTGCTTAATAGGGTATAGACAAGCGCATGACCTGCATCGCCACAGCTCCTGTTTCACCAAGCCGCCCCATCCTTTTCACCAAGGACGACAACAGCGTGAGCGTGGCCTGCACCTACGATTACATGGGCCGCCGTGCCACCAAGAAAGTCACGGAGAACGGTACCGTCACGCTCCACCAGCGCTACCTGTACCGCGGCTATCTCCAGATAGCAGCCTGCGACCTGCTGCGCCCCGCCCATCCCTGCATCTGGCTCATCACCTGGGACCCGACACAAGATGTTGCCACCCGCCCCCTGGCCATCCAGAAGGACGGCACATGGTACACCTATGGCTGGGACTTGACGAAGAACAGCTGCGAGGTCTCCGGCCAGCAGGGCTACATCCGAACAGGCTGCACATACTCTACCTATGGTCAGGTAGCATCCTCAGGGGATGTAGAACCACCCATCCAGTGGTCCAGTGAGTTCAACGACACCGAACTCGCTCTCATCTACTACAACTACCGCCACTATAACCCGGTGGATGGAAGTCGGATCGTAGCCATGTCGTTCTGTGAGCCAAGGAGTTGGGTAC
>JAZRWZ010000042.1:0-1411 GCA_045599985.1 Acutalibacteraceae bacterium
ACAGGTCGGGGCGGTTGGTAAGGGATTTGTTATCCACCTCAAACACAATATCCTCAATGGGAAGCAGAGCCTTGATATCGGTGCCGTTGACGGCATCGGCGGGCAGCTCCATCAGGCCGGATTTGTCGTCGGAAAGGCCCAACTCAAAGGCAGAGCAGCACATACCCTCGGAGGGGTAGCCGTACACGGTGGCAAGGGAGATTTCGCCCCCGGGCACACGGCCGCCGGCCAGTGCAAGGGCAACCTTCATGCCCACACGCACATTGGGCGCGCCGCAAACGATATTGCAGACCTTTTCGCCCGCATCCACGGTAAGCAGGTGAATGGGCTTTTTAAATTTGGCGTTATCGGGGTGGTCAACGCAGGTGAGTATTTCGCCCACAACCACATTTTCGATGTCGCGGCCTTTGTAGAAAATATCCTCTACCTCGGCAGTGGCAAGGGTGAAGCTGCTGATGAGTTTTTCAATATCACAGCCGCTTAAGTCAACATATTCATTAATCCAGTTGGTAGATACAAACATCGCTTATGCCTCCTTGCTGTCTTCGGGAACGGTAAATGATTTGTTGGTGAACTGGGAAAGGGATTTCAGGTTGCAGGAGTTGAATACGCGGATATCCTTTACGCCGTATTTCATCATGGCCAGACGGGTCATGCCGAGGCCGAAGGCAAAGCCGGTGTATTTCTCGGGGTCCACACCGCCGGCGGAAAGCACGTTGGGGTGAATCATGCCGCAGGGGCAAAGCTCCAGCCAGCCGCTGTTTTTGCAGGAGGGGCAGCCCTCACCGCCGCAGATAAGGCACTGGATATCCAGCTCAAAGCCGGGCTCCACGAAGGGGAAGAAGCCGGGGCGCAGGCGCACGGTAACATCCTGCTGGAACACCTCGGAGAGCATGGTCTTCATGAAGTAAATCAGGTTGGAAATGGAGATGTCTTTATCCACCATCATGCCTTCCATCTGGAAGAAGGTGTTTTCGTGGCAGGCATCGATTTTTTCGTTGCGGAAGCAGCGGCCGGGGAAGATGGCGCGCAGAGGATTGCCCGCCTCAAGGTCTGCCTTGTACTTTCTCAGAATCATGTTCTGTGCGGCAGAGGTCTGGGTCTTGAGCAATTCACCCGTGGAGAGGTAGTAGGTATCCTGCATGTCGCGGGCGGGGTGATGCTTGGGGATATTCAGCGCTTCAAAGCAGTTGTAATCGTCGGTGATTTCGTAGTAATCCTCCACGGCAAAGCCCATGGTGCGGAAGATTTCCTCCACCTCGCGCTGCACAAGGGTGATGGGGTGGTAAGAACCGGCTTTCATATCCATGGGCATGGATTCGTCGTAGCTCTCGGCAGCGGAAACCTGACGCTCCTCCTCCGCTTTCACAAGCTGCTCGGTTCTTTTCTGAATCTCGGCCTCAATCTGCTG
>JAZRWZ010000043.1:0-5454 GCA_045599985.1 Acutalibacteraceae bacterium
AGGTTGGTTTTGCCGCAGGCGGAGGGGAAAGCGGCGCAGATGTAGCGGATTTCGCCATCGGGCTTCTTAAGGCCGAGGATGGGCATATGCTCGGCCTGCCAGCTCTCTTTCCAGCCCTGATAGGAGGCGATGCGAAGAGCGAAGCACTTTTTGCCCAGAAGCACGTTTCCGCCGTAACCGGAGTTAACGGAGATAATGGTGTTGTCCTGAGGGAACTGGCAGATGTAACGCTTGTTTTCATCAATCTGGCACTTGCAGTGCAGGCCGCGAACCCAATCGTTGCTGTCGCCCAGAGCCTCCAGTACCTTCACGCCTACGCGGGTCATGATGCACATGTTCAGCACAACATAAATGGAGTCGGTCAGTTCAATGCCGATTTTGGAGAACTTGGAGCCTACGGGGCCCATGGAGTAGGGGATGACATACATGGTGCGGCCGATATAGCTGTCACGGGCGATGTCGTAAAGCATGGTGTAAGCCTCATCGGGGTCCATCCAGTTGTTGGTGGGGCCTGCTTCGGCTTTGGTCTTGGTGCAGATGAAGGTGCGGCCCTCAACGCGGGCAACATCGTTCACGGCGGTGCGGTGCAGGTAGCAGTCGGGCAGCTTTTCCTGATTGAGCTTAATCATTTCGCCGGTGCTGCAGGCCTCGGCACGCAGAGCCTCAATCTGTTCCTGAGAGCCGTCAATCCATACGATTTTGTCGGGCTTAACGAGGGCTACTTTGTCCTCAATCCAGGAAAGAACGCTTTTGTTTTCAGTCAGTTTTTTCATATGTTGGAACTCCTTTCCGAGTAAATAATACTGAATTCAAATCCCTTGAAATCCATAATACATTATAGACGATTTTCTGTAAATGTCAATCTTTTGGCACCATATAATGTGGTTATTTACCTATTTGCATTGACAAAACCGCAAGAGAAACAGAAAGACCCGTGCAGTCTCACAGTTTGTCGGCTGTACGGGTCTTGTATGTTATTCGGGCAAAACAAAGTAATACGGGGCGGGAATTATCGGCGCTGCTCCTCAATGGGCATGGTTGCCACGGCGTTGAGGGAGAGGGTGGCGATATTGCCGCTTAAAAATTCATAATAGCCCTGCGCCCCTACCATGGCGGCGTTGTCACCGCACAGGGAAAGCTCGGGCATATAAAGCTGCCAGCCGTGCTTACGGCACACCTCACCCATCCGCCAGCGAAGGCGGGAGTTGGCGGAAACACCGCCTGCCAGCACAATTTTGTTGTAACCGAAGCTTTCGGCGGCCTTTTCTGTGTTCTGTGCAAGGCAGTTGACCACGGCATTGATGTAGGAGGCGCCAAAGGCGGGAACATCGATACTTTCCCCCTTTTGGGCGGCATTGTGAATGGTGTTGAGAGCGGCGGTTTTCAGCCCCGAAAAGCTGAAATCGTACTCGCTGCCGTCCACACGGGGGCGGGGGAATTTGTAAACGCCGGGGTCGGCATCCTTGGAAACCCGGTCAAGATTCACGCCGCCGGGGTAGTTGAGCCCAAGGGCGCGGGCGGCTTTATCCATACATTCACCGGCTGCATCGTCACGGGTGCGGCCGATCACGGCAAAATCCGTGTAGCTTTTTACCTCCACAATGTGGCTGTGACCGCCGGATACCACAAGGCAAAGGAAGGGCGGCTCCAGTGCGGGGGAGGTGATGTAGTTGGCGGCAATGTGGCTGCGCAGATGGTGCACGGGCACCAGCGGCAAACCGGTGGACATGGAAAGCCCCTTGGCAAAGTTCACACCCACCAGCAGGGCACCAATCAGCCCGGGGGCGTAGGTTACGGCAATGGCATCCAAATCCGCGTAGGTCAGGCCTGCGTCGCTGACGGCCTTTGCCACCACGCCGCTGATGGCCTGAGTGTGCATGCGGGAGGCAATCTCCGGTACAACGCCGCCGTAAACAATATGCTCTTTGATTTGTGTGGCAACCACATTGGATAATACTTTTCTGCCGTCCTCCACCACGGCTGCCGCCGTTTCGTCGCAGGAGGATTCGATTCCGAGAATTTTCATTGATGTATCCTTTCGTACCGTTTTCCGGAATTTATTCGGAAACGGTATCAAAATATTTCGTTAATATCAGCCCGTCCTCTGTGGGGTCGCTGTAAAATTCCCTGCGCCGACCCGCCTCAACAAAACCGTTTTTACGGTAAAGGGTCAGGGCACCGCTGTTGGAGGGGCGCACCTCCAGCGTAATCAGCTCCCTGCCCCGGGAGCGGGCACCCTCCATGGCGGCAGTCAGCAAAGCCTGACCGATGCCTTGCCGGCGGCAGGCGGGGTCAACCGCCACATTCTGCACCTCGCAAACCTCAAACAGCTCGGTAATGCCGATGTAGCCGATTACGTTTTCTTCCTGCTCCGCCACAAGAAAGCGGGCATTTTCATTTGTGAGCTGGGCGGTAAGATTCTGCACACTCCAGGGGTGAACAAAGCAGAGCTCCTCCAGCCTTCGCACACCGTTTATGTGGCGTGCCTCCATGGGAACAATACGGTAATTCATATCTTAACCCTTTGCATCGTACCAGGTTTTGCCCGTACCCACATCGGCCTCGGGCACCACCTTCATCTGCACGGCATTTTCCATTTCTTCCTTGAGCAGGGCACATACGGTGTCGGCCTCCTCAACGGGGGCTTCGATAATCAGTTCATCGTGCACCTGCATAATCAGCTTTGCCTTCAGGCATTGCTTCTGCAGCCGCTCATACACCCGGATCATGGCGATTTTGATGATGTCGGCGGCGGAGCCCTGAATGGGCATATTCATGGCCACACGCTCACCGAAGGCGCGCAGCATATGGTTGGAGGAGGTAAGCTCCGGCAGGTAGCGGCGGCGGGCAAACATGGTTTCGGCATAGCCCTTCTCCTTGGCGGAATCCACCACGGTTTCCATGTAGCGGGCCACGCCGCTGTATTTGGCAAGGTAGCCCTTGATATATTGGTCGGCCTCGGCACGGGTTACGCCGATATCCTTGGCAAGGGAGAAGGCACCGATGCCGTAAACAATGCCGAAATTGACTGCCTTGGCGCGGCTGCGCATCAGGGGCGTTACCATTTCGGGAGGCATGTTGAATACCTGAGAGGCGGTGACGGTATGAATATCGGTGTGCTGATTAAAGGCCTCTATCATGGCCTCGTCGTTGGCCACATGGGCAAGCACACGCAGTTCAATCTGGGAGTAGTCGGCATCCACCAGCACACAGCCCTCCCCGGCGCGGAAGAAGCGGCGCATTTCACGGCCCAGCTCGGAGCGAACGGGAATGTTCTGCAGGTTCGGCTCCGTGGAGGAGATGCGGCCCGTGCGGGTTTCGGTCTGATTCAGGGTGGAGCGGATTCTGCCGTCCGCCTCGATGGCCTTGAGCAGACCGTCGCAGTAGGTGGAACGGAGCTTGGCATAGGTGCGGTACTCCAGAATATCGGCCACAACGGGGTAATCCTGCGCCAGAGTCTCCAGCACCTCGGCATTAGTAGAGTAGCCGCTTTTTGTCTTTTTCTTTGTGGGGATAGCCATCTTTTCAAACAGGGCTTCCCCCAACTGCTTGGGAGAATTCAGGTTGAATTCACAACCCACCTGCTCATAGACGGAGGCGGTCAGCTCCTCAATGCGGGCGGAAAGCATCTGACCGAATTCCGCAATACCCTTGCGGTCCACCATAAAGCCCGTGGCTTCCATGGAGGCCAGCACCCGGGAGAGAGGCAGCTCGATTTCATCCAGCAGGGATTGCTGATTGTTCTGTGCCATCTGTTTATCCAGCTCGGCAAACAGCAGGGGCAGACGGGAGGCGTAATAGACGGCTTTCTCCGTTTCGGCGGGGCATTCCTCCTTGAGGTATTCCTGACAGATTCGTTCAAGGGAATAGTTGCCGGAGGAGGGGTTGAGCAGATAAGCGGAGAGCATGGCATCCCCGCAAATGCCGTTCACTTCATACCCGTTTTCAAGGGCGAAGCGGTAAACGGCCTTGGCGTTGTAGGTGTGCTTCTTCAGTTCCTTCTCAAACAGAAAATCCTCACAGAAGGCGGCATAGGCGGGGTGGAGGGGGGCCACACGCCCCACACCGTTTGGCAGGGCAAAAAAGAAGGTGTCCTCCGCCAGCAGGAAGCGGGCCGTGCCCTCTTTTTTGAGGGTGTTCAGGAACAGAACGGTGTCGTCAATGTCGAATACATCACAGCAGGGGGCTGCCTGCTTCGGAGCCTCGGCAGCAGGCCTTTCACAGGGCTTCAGGTCAAGCCTTTCAATCAGCTTGAACATTTCAAGGTCGCTCAGCATGGAGGTCACCTTGTAGGCATCGGCATCCCCGGGGATATAGGCGGCGTAGTCGGTTTCGATGGGGGCGTTCAGGCGGATGGTGCCCAGCTCCTTGCTCAGAAAAGCCATATCTTTATCGGCAGCCAGCTTGCTTCTGACCCCTTCCTTGATATCAAGGGAGTCCAGATTCTCATAGATATTTTCGATGGAGCCGAAGCGGCTGATAAGGTCGGCAGCCGTTTTTTGCCCCACCCCCGCCACACCGGGGATGCAGTCCGAGCTGTCGCCCATCAGGGCCTTGATATCAATCAGGCCGTGGGGCTCAACGGTGTATTCCTCTTTCACCTTTTCGGGGGTGTAGGGAGTGGTAACCGGGCGGCCCATTTTGGTGGCGGCCAGCAGCACGGTGGTGTTGGGGCTTACCAGCTGCAGGGAATCCCGGTCCCCCGTGGCAATGTAGCAGAAGGAATCCGCAGGGCAGGCGGCGGATAAAGTGCCCAGAATGTCATCGGCCTCCCATCCCTCTGCCGTGATGATGCGGTAGCCGAGGGCGCTCAGCAGCTCCTTGAGAACGGGCATCTGCTGTGCCAGTTCCTCGGGCATGCCTTTGCGGTTGGCCTTGTAGCCGTCATACATTTTATGGCGAAAGGTGGGTGCCTTCAAATCAAAAGCCACCGCAACCGCATCGGGATTGGTTTCCTCCTGCAGGCGGAGCAGAATATTCATAAAGCCGTAAATGGCGTTGGTGAATCGGCCGTCCTTTGTCGTGAGCAGTTTGATGCCGTAAAAAGCACGGTTTACAATACTGTTTCCATCCAGTACAAGCAATTTCAACTCATATCACCTCAATTTATCAGTATAACACAACGGACGGCGGATTTCACTATTTGTTTGCACTATTTTTTAAAAAAAGCAGCCCTCACGGGGAGGACTGCAAAAAAGATATGAAGTTAAGACTGGGTGTATGTTTTGACTATGCCAAACAGGTTGCGGAAGAAATACAGCAGTTTTTGGCCTCTTCACGAAAAGTTGGGGCTAAAGAAAAATAAATATTGAAAAAGAGCATTACTTGCTCCAAAATTGAAGTTACCACACCAGCAATTAAGGAGAACAAAGTAATGCTCTTATCTAATGATATAAAGATTTACCTCAACTGTCAAGGATTTGTTTCAACATTGTATGAAACAAACGAAGAAAA
>JAZRWZ010000044.1:0-4584 GCA_045599985.1 Acutalibacteraceae bacterium
ATCTTTTTTCACAGCCAGTGCAGCGGGGCAGGCAAAGGATTTGCCGTAATCGTTAAGAACCAATGAGGCAATCCTGCGCTCGCCAACCAGCACATAACGCGGGTCATCCACGGCGCTGAATGTTTCCGTAATGGCTTTGGAAAACTGATTTTTCTCATGAACCGTCGCTCCCGTCAACAGGCAATTCAGGCATTCCTTGCCCTCCACGGGCATTACCTCAATTTTGGCAGAATCACTTTGAATCTCCCCTGCCGCTTTCAACCCCTTCAGAATCGCTTCGGCACCGTTCAGAATAAAGGGTGCGGGTGAGCCGATTTTTCGCAGCACAAAGAAGTTCTTAACGGCAAACACGCCGCAGGCAACAGCGCCCACAATAAACAGAATGCGAAGCGCGGAAATGGGAACAACCGCGAACAGCACAAACAGTACAACAAAAAGAACAAGCCAAAGAATAAAGGAAATCTTTTGCCCCACAGCATAGGATTTATCCCACACAGCCAAAGGCACCTCGTTCACATCCACCACCTCGGGGCATTTGCAGGTGCCCAGTGTGTTGTACCAGCTGTCGGCAATTCCCTTACGGTCAGCAGCCAGCTGCATCATATTTTGATTAATTGCGGATATACCCTCTGCATCATAGGGAGGCTGAATCACATCCAACCGTTCCATGCCGCTCTCTATCACATTGCTGTGGTAGGCGGGAGCCAGGAAGCAGGAAAAACGGCGTTTGGCGGTTTTGTAATCGGCACCCAGAAGCACATTGGCCTCCTCGCCTTCCGGCGAAGGTTCCACGGTAACAAGGTGCCAGATGGCAGATGATTTATCGGGCTCCGCTTTATCCGTGCGAATAGCACGGCCCCGCATCTGGTTGGAGAGCATAAAGCTGCCCACCACACTTGCCAATATCAATGAGTTGATGCAGGGAGCATCCCAGCCCTCCCCCAAAAGGGATTTTGTGCCCACAAGCACCTGAATGAGCCCCTGTTGGAAGGCCTTGGTAACCACGGCCACTTTGTTTTTGTTGGAACCCGAAAGATTTACCACGCTGTAACCGATTCCGTCCAAAGGCTTAACGGATGCGCCCACATCCATTTCCCCTGCCATGGTTACAATCTGCTCCAATGTTTCGTCGGGAAGAATCACAAGGGTACCCGAAAGAAGCGCTATCCTTGCTTTATCACCCACGGCACGGCGCAGTGTTTCAAACACGGGCACAGTGCCCATGGAGGTCAGCTGTTCATCGGTTCCAACGGATTTGAGCATATCCTTTTTAATATAATCCGTCAGCACAAGCATACGCAGTTTTTCACCGAAAGTGGCTGTTTCCGACTTGGCGATTTCGGAAATACTCTGTAACTTACCGGCAGATGCCACAAGCATTTTATCGATTTTATCGTTGGAATTCAGGCATACCTGACGCTTTTCGATAAGCCCGTTTTCCGCCAACGCCACACGAAGGGGCTCGGCTGTCGCTTCGGGGAATACCTCGGGGTTATCGAGAATCAGCTGAAATGCGCCCTCGGCCGCTTCAAGAACAGTACGTTTTTTACCGACGGAAGCAACGGATAAAGCCGCAGGCACGGAACCGCCCGCCTGTTTTACTGCGGCGGAAAGGCAGGCAACCCGGTCCCGGTTCTCGGTGATAAATTTGGCAAAGGAGGAGGGCTTTTCGGCAAGGGGGGATGATTGATAAGCATTCAAGAAAGTGCCGTCGGAAAGAACCTGTTCCGTCACCTTTTCTGCCGTGGAACGGTAGTTTTCCAATATAGCCGTTTCTTCCTCGGTGGGGTAATTGAAATAAATAAAATCCTGATGGGGGCAAAGCGTCTTCTGTGCAACAAGCTGCGGAACAAATATTTCTTCATCAATCTCGCCGCATACATTGGAGTAGCTGTTCCACTCCGCAGGTGTGCTGTCATAGGGCGGCGTTGCGGTTAAGGCAATGATTTTTACAGATTTGCCCAATTTTTCGATAAAGCCCTCCAAAGCCTTCTGCCACTCACGGCGCAGGTGGTGAGCCTCATCCAGACAAATGGTGGTGATGCCCGCTTTTTTAATTACACCAAACAAATCAAAATTCGTATAATCCTGAGCGGATTCAACGGTAACTCCCTCCTCGTCCTTTTCCTCCTTCACGGAAGATTTGGTATACGCCGCATGGAGCGCCTGATAGGTAACGGATGTAATCAGCGACGGGGCATGTAAATCATAACTCAGGTAATCGTCGGGAGAAGCGGATTTGGGCAAATAACTCTCCTCAAACCGTTCGCCCCACTGCTGCCGTATGGTAACGGAGGGCGACAGAACCAAAGCGGGCGCCCCCTGACGGCAAATCAATTCCAGACCCAATATGGTTTTGCCGCTGCCGGGAGCGGCGACAATGTGGATTACACCGTCTTTCAGATGCTTTTGGGAATTATCCAGCACTGCCTGCTGATAATCACGGAATTTTCCCTGAAAGGAAATGCCGTTAAAGGTTTTCATATGCTTTCATCCTTTCGTAGGGATTCAATCAAAATACCAACTCTGTCAAATAATATAAGGCAAGCAAAATAACAAGGAACACCAGATTTACAGCAGTAAAAATACCGATGTATTTGCCGGAACCAAGTTTTTCTTTTGCAACAAATTTATAGGAAATCAGGCTCGCCATGGAGGCAATCAGGGTGCCGAGGCCGCCGAGATTCACACCGGTCAGCAAGCCGGAAGCATTTTGTGTGAAGCCGGAAAGCAGAATGGCGGTGGGCACATTGGAGAATACCTGACTGCAAAGCACCCCGCACATCACCTCATTGCCCCGAACCTTTGCGGAAAGGAACTGTTCAATGCTCTCTATTCTGCCGAGATTGCCGATGAACACAAAAAGAAAAACAAAAGTGAGCAAAAGGCTGTAATCTACCTTGCCAATAGTCCCGCGGTCAAGGCACAACAATGCGGCAAGCGTAATACCGAGGGTAATATAATAAGGAATCACACGAAATACCGTGAGCAGAGCCAATACAAAGAGCAGGGCATATGCAGTAAGCTTTCCTTTTTCTTTTGCCGAAAAGTTCAGCGCTGCTGCCTCCCCTTCCACATTGACGGATTCTTTTTTGCCCCACAGCGATATTACCGTAAGCAGAAGGAGTGAAAAAAATCCGTAAGGGGCCACGGCGCGGAAAAAAGTTGAGAAATCAAGATGAAAATATGAGAACAAATACAGATTTTGCGGGTTACCGATAGGAGTGAGCATGCTGCCGAGGTTGGCTGCCACGGTTTCCAGCGTAATCAACCAAGGCAGTTTTGACTGCCTGCCGCAAAGCTTCAGGGCCGTAATAGTAAACGGCACAAAGGTGATTAACGCCACATCATTGGTGATAACGGTGGAAAACACAAAGCACAGCCAAACCAGCATCAACGATAAACCCCGGGAAGATCCGCTTTTTTTGAGCAGAAAAGAGGACAATGCGCGAAACACGCCCAATGCATTGAGCCCCGCCGTAACCGCCATCAGGCAAAACAGAAGCGCCAAAGTGCGGTAATCCACATAGGAGAAATATGTTTTATCGAACGGGACAAAGAAGCAGGAAACAACGGCAAGAAAAAAAGAGATAACCGTTACCGCTTCATTTTTCAAAAAAAGTTTTACACGGTTCATCGTTTGCCTCGATTCACCAAAAAGTCGTGAGCCGTGCCTGTCCAGTCTGTTTGAATAATATCAAAGCCTCTGTCCGCAAGCCATCCCCAACCCGTTTCGGGGCCGTTAATCAGTGAGCTGTCATCGCTGTGGCCTGCTGCCAACTGTACTTTGTAGTTGTAAACAATGGCATCGGCAAACAAAACTTTACCCATAGCGTGCATTTTTTCGATATAGGCGGGTGAGCAGACCTCGTCGGATTCGCTGTAAAAAATAACCTCTGCGCCGATGCAGTTAACGCCTTTCCGAATCAGTTCTTCAGTCACCGAATCCTTGCTTTTTACCATGGGCATAAACATCAGGTCCGGTGCCAGTTCGGCAACGGCATCCAGATAACTCTGCTTCGTCGATGTTTTCACAACCACCTGCTTTTCCACGCCGCAGCGGCGAATGCAGGCCGTGATACCGGGGATATCCGTCCAGAATTTATCCACATTGATGTAGCATTTGCCCCGCAGGAAATCAAAAATATCCTCAAGCCGGCAAATAGGGTAAGCAGTGGCATCATTATCCTGATTCACAAAGCGAAGCTTTTCCACCGACTTTGTGCTTTTGGCACCGATGGAGCAGTGCTTATTCAGGTGGGCCGATTCCATTCCCGGGTGAAACACAAAGAATGTGCCGTCACGGGATTTCGAAACATCCAGTTCAACCATATCGGCGTGCTGCAGCAGAGCGGCCTTAAACGCCGCCTCGGTATTGCAGGGAATATTGCCGCCGGATTGCCCCCGGTGTGCACAAAGCAGCACACGGTCACGGCAGTTATCAAATAAAGATTGATTAAAATCTATCATTTTGCTCTCCCCTCCGTTTTCTTTACATTTTACCACAATCCTGCTTTTCATTTCCACAATATTTTAAGATAAATAAAGATATTTCGGAATACTGCCGTAATCTGCCGCATTTTC
>JAZRWZ010000045.1:0-25986 GCA_045599985.1 Acutalibacteraceae bacterium
AAGCTGGTAGTTAAGCAGCATACGGGAGAAGTCGCTGTTGTCACCGTTCACGGCATAGTCCCAAATAATGTTCGCCACCTCGGTGAACATTTCCTCGGAGGCGTTTATTATGCCATCGTTGGTAATGGCGGATTTCATGGTGTTCTTGATGAATTGCTTGAAACTCTTCACACCTGTTTCCTTGGTGAGCAGGTCGGTAAATTCGCCCAAGGAGAATGCCTCAAATGTTCCCTCAAACACAGCGGCACCGATTCCTGTCATCAGAGCCTTGTCAGCGCTGATTCCGTTTGCCGTTGCGTTTCTCGCTGCACTCACACCTGACTGGCCGCCGAGTGTAAGAATGGAGCCGGGCGCCGCATTGATTGCTTTGTTAACCATGCTTCCGAGTTTCTGTGCTATCTTCGATGTCGCGTTTGCGCCGATTCCATCAACAAGCCCAAGGCTCGGTGTCATCATACCTGCAAGTTGTGACTGCACAATGGAATAGGCGGTATCATATGCCTTGTCATACAGGTCTACTTCTCCAAATATCGGAAGGTCAACCTTCTTATCATATCTGCCTTTGAATTCATCGGCTGCTTTTTCTGTTGCAATGGATGAAAGAAATTTTGGGCTGTTCAGGTCAACCTTTTCTCCTGTCAGTACCGCGCTTGCATACACATCAGCCAATTCTATCGGAGTGCTCATGCCGATAACCGCATTTGTTCCGGCATTAACAAGCATATCGCCAACAGCATTCCCGGTTTCAATGTATGTGTCAAGCTGTTCAGCCTGTTCTGCATTGTATTTGCGTGCGGCGTAGTCAAGCATTGCGGTAAATTGTTCATCGTTATATCCGAGTTTTGCCAGTTTATCCCGTGCGGTTTGTTTTTGAGCAAACCATTTTGAATTGTAGTTATACGAGGCTCCGTTGATTCCTCCTGCCTTTGCGGCAGCATCATATTTCTTTTTTTCCAGTTCATCGTTGTACTCAGCCTCAGCATAGGAGTCCAACAATGCCCTCACATCATCAGGCGCTGACTGATAGCTGTACGCGCCGTTAAACTGTTCTTCATATGATGAGTCAGCAGTTTTCTCCTCACGGGGATTTCCTGTAATAACGGGGCCGATGGCATCCAGAACGCCCTGCAAAGGCTGTCTGTTGCTTCCCGATGTGTCAACCACAGCAGGCTTTCCTCCATCTGCCTGCGGCACAGGCTGAATGCGGGCATACTTCTGCTGGTATTTCATCTTATCTGCTGAGCTTTCCGCAGGTTTTCCGGCATAGTAATTCAGCAGGTAATTCGCCGTTGCCTCGTCCATTCTGCCGCTCTGGTATTCATCGGTCAGCAGCTTGTTCAGGTTTGCCTGATTCTTATCGCCTATGAGCATTCCCTCTATCTGCTTGTTGCTCTCGATAAAGGTCTTAGCCTGCTTGGAATTCCATGATTGTGTCTTTGTTTTCTTCGGCACATCCACATTTCCGCCGGTGTCCTTTGCGGGCGTGGTTGTGTTTTGCCGCTGCGTTTGCTGATACGAAAAGCTGTCACTTTTCGGCTGCTTGTCAACAGTTCCGTATTTCTGCTTCATCAATTCCTGATAATAATTCTCGCCGTAATTCTGTGAAGCGTTGGATTCATCCGTTTTTTTGCCGCTTGATTTTGAAGCTGTTGTGTTCGGCTGCTTTTTTGTGCTTCCGTATTTCTTCTTCATCAAGTCTTGGTAATATTGCTCAGCGTATGTCATACAAACCGCCTCTATTCCTTAATGTATTTGTTAAGCATGTCCTTAAGGTAATCCTGATAGGTAGACCCCGCCGTTTTATTTCTGCGATTAAACTCATCGCGTGTCATAACACCGGCATTTACACCTTTACTCTTAAGGGCGTATGTAACATCATCATAGGTAAGCTCGTACCTTTCGTCACTATTGGGCGTGGGCTGCTCATAATCCTTGGGAATCGGTGTGTCTCCTTGCTCATATTCCTTGGGAATCGGTGTGTAAACTTGCTTAGAATCGCTGCCGTTGCCGCCGGCGCTTAAATTCACACCGTATTTTGCCTCATATGCAGCTTTTGCTTCCTTCATCTGCTGGTCGAATTCTTCCTGTGCTCTTTTATTCTGCTGCTGGAATTGGTAATTCTCCATGGCAACATTGGCGAAGTCCATGCCGATTCCCGCTGCCGTTGTTCCGAAATCGGTCAGCGAGCCTGCTATCATCTGTCCGCCTGCCATAAAGTTGGCTGCTGCGTTATTCTTGTCCTGCTGTGCGTAACCGTACTCCATTGCCCACGGCTGATACTCATTGTAAAGCCATGCGTTCCATTCCTCATCGGAGAGCATTGCCGCCTGCTGAAAGGCCATATTCACCTTGTCGGTGTACGGCTGGTATTCGGTGGTGTACCACTTGTTAAGGTCATCCTGTCTCAATGACCGGGCCGCCTCAAACTGATTGGCAAGCTCCTGCCCCTCATACTGATACCGCTGGAATGCCTGCTGCTGCAATTCGGGAATCACATCGTTAAGCCCGCTCAGATATTCCTGATAGGCCTGACTGCCCGCCGAGGCCGCATAGCTGTTGCCGTATCCGCCGCTCAGTGCCGCCACATCCGCAACGGTATCCTGCATGGCAAGCTTTCCCTCACGGATATACTGGTCGCGGTAGTTTTGGTAGGTGGGGTCTTGGGTGAAGTCGTAGCTGAAGTCCTCCCGGTTCAGCAGCGCATCCAGTCTGCCCTCTACAAGTTCTTTATATTGGTCTTGGTATTCCGGGGGTGAATTCTTCAGCGTTTCGATTTCGTCAAAAAGGCTTTGCAGTTCCGGGCTGCGCTTGTATTCGGGCACTTCCTCCATCAATCTCTTGATTTCCTTCTGTGCCTTCACATACTGTCCTGCGGAAATAAGGGATGTAACAAGGCCAACACCCGTGCCTACTGCCGCGCCTATGCCCGCTGCGCCCAATCCAAAAGCACCTGCCGCGCCCGCCGCCAATACGGAGGCATTGCCGCCGTTGAGCAGGTCAAGGGAGCCGAGCACATCACTGGAGCCTACGGCGTTAACCACCTTGCTCACACCCTGAATGGTGTTGCCCACCACATCCGCCGCCTTGCTGAAGGTTCCGCTGCCGCCGGTATTGCTGCCGCTCTGACCCTTGTCATAGGTATAGGAGGAGCCTATGCTTGTGTTGCTTCCGCCGCTCTTGAGCTGTCCAACGGTGCCGCCCTGTGTGTTTGCCTGCTGACCGGAATTACTCTTGCTGCCGGTCATGGTCTCATCGTCTCTGATTTTGAATAATCCTGCCATGTTATCACCTCTACATGATTACTGTGTAATGCCACATTCCGCCCGTTTTCGTGAGCGTTCCGTAGCCGACATTATCGTCATGGAATATCATCACATATCCGAAGGTATCCCCGTCACCCACCACAAGAACACCGCAGCGGTGCAGCCCTTGAATGACATCTCCGCCCTCCGCGTTGTCGTATACGGTGGTGGTGGTTTTGCTTATGAGATAGAAGCCCGGTGTGTTCAGGTCGGATAAATATACAGTATTTGTATCCTTATCCGCCACAATACCGTACAGGCCGCCTTCGGGAATAAATTTCCACTTGGTGGAGAAGGTTTTGTCGCTTAGATTCGCCCTCCATACCACGGGATTCTCAACATCCATAACCTGCGGCGATACAATATCGCACATACTCTGCTGTCCCCAGCTGTCAGTCACCGTCAGGCGCACCATGCACACCTCATTCGGTTCAACGGGTGTCGGGTCTCCCATAATAAATCCGTATATGCCTCTGCTGTCACCGCTCTCGGTGAGGGCATAATTCCCGGTGAAGGAGCCTCCCTGCAATCGGTAGGAGGCGGCAACGGTAATATCGGCGTATTGGTCGTAGCTCACCGTTCCGTTGTCCCTGCCGATTCCTGCAATTCTCACGCGGGTGCAGTCCTCCTTCGGCAGCACAACGGGCACACCGCCCGGGCCGTCATCAGCCGATGCGCGAAGCACGCTGATTGAATTTATGTTCGTGAATGTCGGAGCCTGAAGCAAGGATAGGGGAACGGTTTTCCCGGAGGGAGGCTCAACATCATCGGGAACAATAATGGCAAGCTGTTCGGTGTGTTCAATGTTGTTGTCATCCGTCACGGTCACATCAATGCTTCCCGTTCCCATTCTGATTCTGCCTGTCGAATATACGGTATCCCCGGTCTTTCCTTCAACGGGATTCACCTGTGAGCCGGTCTGCACAATGTTGCAATTCGGCCCTGTCACCGCAATGCGCTTCACATAGCAGGCGGGTGATGTCTCGGAGGTCATCTCGATGCCGCCGATTGTCACCGTGCGGGAGTCATCATTAAATGTAACGGTTACGGAGTACCCGGATTCCGCAATTTCGTCTTCGTCCGAATTGTAGGTGTTAATCACGGTCTTGTATCCGTGCGCCGCCATCTCCTCATAGGTGAAGCCCTCCTCATCGGTAAGCCGCTGTGCCTTCGCGTTATATACATAATCGCCTGCCTCTGCGGCAGGTTCCTCTGTCAGCACCACATTGGCACCCGCCTTGGATACGGCGGAGGCAAGGGCGTATTCTTCGCCCGCAATCAGCACCTTGCCGCCTCCCATGGCATATCTGGAATTCTCCTCCAGTGTCACCGTGCTGCCGTTAATGGAGGCAATCCTTCCGAGGCATTGCCTGCCCCACACATCATAAAAGCGCAGGTCGCATTGGAATGCGCGGGAGTATTCCGGGAATCTTGCGGGATATGTAACGGCTGCTGATTTATCAATGATTGTCACGCTTCCGCTGATAATGCGGTTATATCCCTTTACAAGGTAATGGTACCAGTTACGGAATGATTCCGCATCCCTGAACGCATTGTAGGCAAGCTCGTCATTGAATTCTGCTGTAATCTCCTGTCCCTCGTAGTTGTCCGGGTCAAGGTCTGTACCCGCAGCGCCGAGCCGTATTTCCGTTCCCTGTCCGTTTGGCCTTGTGAGTGTTGCAAGAATATCCTCATATCTCACTGAGTACCAGAATTTTTTATCCCGCACTGTGGCATCATCGGCAAAATCAAGCCTGTCGGCCATCTTCATCCTCACGCTGTCACCGAAGTAAATCGTTTCACCGTCATGCAGGTCAATCCATTCTCCTGCTCCCTGCCGCTGTACCTTTGTGGTATAAAACGGCATTTTAATATATTCTGCCATAGCCTCACCCCACTATTCCGCTTTCGTATTCGGTATCGCCCCAGCGCAGCTCCAGCCCACGGTCATTTCCCGTCATCACGGGCACAAGGCTGAAATACTGTGTCGCCGCATCTCCTGCGGTTCCGGCAAAGCGCAGGCTGTGTGTGCGGCAATCGTCAATATACATATCGTTGGCACCGAAATGCCCCTTCACCTCATCGCCGTTTTTGAAAACCACTCGCTCCGGCGTGTGAATGCTTTTCATGACATTGCCGCCGTCACGCTTACCGCTGAGAATCAGGCACACGCTTCCGTATTCGTCCACATATCCGGCCTGTATATTGCCCGTGTACTGTGTCACCTTCGCCTGCTGTCCTCTTGCTCCCTCATCGCCAACAATTTCCTTCACGGCCTCGGCACCGCCGAAAATGCTGTTGATGTATTCGGCCACTTCCGTCTTGATGTTCACGCCGTAGTTGTTGGCTTCAAGGATGGTGGTCGCTGTAGTCAGCAGGCTGCCGAGATTGCTCACGGCAAGCTCATACCCTGTCAGGGCCGTGCGCAGGCTTTCCGATTCGCTGCGGATTACCTCCGCATTCTTCACGATATCCGCCTTCAGCTCCTGCACCTGCTGCTGCATACCGCCGCCTTCGGCTGTCACGGCAATGGCGTTGCGCAGCTTCGCCGCTACCTCCTCGTTCATAGAGTCGATATCAAGGTTATTGAGCACATACATCAGTTGGTCGTTAAGCTGATTGGCATATCTGTAGAGGCTGTCAATCTTTTCCTCCGCGCTTGCGCCCTTGCGCATGGCGGGCACATTAAGGTTCAGGTCAGCCACGGTATATGTCACCGCCCTCATCGTAGTATTTGCTGATGTTATACAGGATGAAATCACCCTTCCCGTGGAATTTCAGCTTCATGTGGTCGCAGCGGGGTGTCACAAAGGGGATGTTATACATCCGTTTCCTGTCGGGCTTCAGTACGCATTTTTCAACCCATCTCCCGTTGCTGTCATACTGCACGGATATGCGGATTTCACTCCCGGCAGGGGCCTCTATGCGCACCTGAAGATAGCTGTAATACTTCTCGTCCGGCGTTGTCAGGCCTATGTCACCTGTCTCGCCGCTCCATTCCACCTGATTCTCAATGCCATCAAGCGCGAGCGCGCCGTCATAGGTTTCGCCGTTGAGCACCGCAAGCTGATTCTCCCCGGCGGCATACAGGTTTTCGCTTAAGTTGGAGAAGAAGTCGATATCCACGGCATCCTCCCGGTACCAGCCCTGTGTTTCGATGTCGAAGCAGTACAGAGCCCTCTCTTCTGTCTTGGTGTCGGTGGCGCAGAGATAATATTTGCCGTTGAGCATACCGCCCACACCGTCCTTCAGCCGCACATCTCCAAGCGCCTGCCCGATTTCCACGGGATTCCCTCCGCTGTAAGCCATAACTCCGCTCTTGGAAAGGTAATACAGCGTTTCATCGCTGATTACGGCGGAAAGGTAGCTGCCGTTCCCTATGCCGCGCGCCGTGTAGGTCTGTGTCTGATAATTGCTGGGCTTGCTTCCGTACACCTTATGGATGGCATTCTCCTTGAAGAACACCGCACTGTCGTTGTAGGCCACGGCCCCGGTGAACGGCCCGTCTGTTCCGAGGCTCACCGCATAGCTGTCGCTGGCAATGCCCTGATAACAAAACCAGTTTGTCGGGTCACCCAGCTTGCAGGCATAGATTTCATTGGTGTTATGGTCGTAGCGGCATCCCCAGATTCGGTTTTTCAGTTCAACCACATAGTCCATCTTCGGCACCTGCCTGATGAATTTAAAAAGGCGGGTATATCTGTATTGGTCTGCCGCAGGAACGGGAGTCCAGCCGCTGCTGCCGTATACATATGCCGTTCTGACTTCACCGTCATATTGGTTGATATCGGGGATATACACCTTGATTTCTCCGATTGTTCCTTCACCTGTAGGCGGGTTTGTTGTGGTGTAGGAATACTGCTCAAGGTATTGCAGCATCTCGATATTGTTGAGCATGCCTATCACCACAATCCAGCCGGGGCCTGCGGATTGCACAACAAAGGTGCTGTTGAAGTAGGTGTCCTCACGGTAATTCTCGTCCACGAATCCGCCGAGTGTCACCGCATCTCCCGCCTTGAATCGCGCTTTTCCGTTCTTTTGGAGGCTGCCGTGGCTTATCTTAATGAAGCAGGTAGCAACACTACCCCAATTCCCCGTTGCATCGCTGTAGAGCTTCAGCACACCCTTATCGCCGCTTGTATCAATCCAGTAGTCACCGTTCTGCGGCGGCACGGAGGAGCAGCCCTCCGGCACCTCCTCGTCATCGGCGTACTTTTTCGGGGTCTTCGGCTGCACGAAGGTATTCCCGTTTCCTCTTTCGGTTGCTCCTATCTGATTGAATTCCATGGTGCCTTCCAGATTGGTCAGGCGCATGATGATGGGATTATCCGCTGTCACCCTTCCGTGAGAGCCGCCGGGGTAATCCATGGCATCGGTCTTCTCCTCAAGCACCGTCACGGCCTCTGCCGTATCTCCCATAAGGCTGTTCCACATAACGCCATCGGGGAAGATGAGGATATTTGCCCCCATGCTCACAAGCTGCCTGCGGCCCTTCACGCCGTTGTCTGCAATGACAGAGGATACCGCCGATATCTCAATGCCGTTATAGAAAAATTTCGGTGTGGATGTGCCGCTTATACGGTTGTAAGCACTTCCGTTTTTTCTGTAATACTTCGTTGTGTTGTGGCCCCAATCGTGCGGCCTGTTGTGCAGCAGCACCTGTCCCGCATCCGTCATCACATAATATGTGTCCTTCTCGAATACCGGGTATTCTGTGTCCACCACATAGGCAAGCTGTTCCTTCGCAAGCATACCAAGCACCGTGAAATTTGCCATGCTGCCGATATCCACGGCGGCCCTGCGTTCACGGGGAGAAAGAAACGGGAAATGCTTTGCCGAAAGATTCTGCATATTGTAAAAGGAGGATTCTGCGCAGGAGGGGTTATGGTTATATCCGCCGAATTGTCCCAGCGCATCCCTTTGCCGGTTTCCCTGCGCCATGTCGCTTATAATCATGGCATTACCTCCTTATGAATTTCATATACTGTCCGCGCTTCAGCGGCCTGAATGTCCTGTTGTACCACTGTGAGAAGGATGAATATGCCGCCGAGAAGCTGCCGGCGCTGCTCTGGTAATGCACGGCATCGTTGTTCATCTTGTCAATCATCATCATCACATAGTACACATACAGGTTGTCGTAGGGAGCCTTCACATATAGCTCCGTGTCCATGGGCGTGTCATCGCCGTACCCCTTGAATTCCCTCATCTCCTCCGGGAAATGCTCATGGGTCATGAGGATTTCATCCCGGATAAGCAGCTCGATTTCGGAAAGCCACATGATTTTGGTTGAATTGTTATAGCTGTTGGGCTTCAGGTCGTTAATCCGCTCAATAGCCGATTCAAGTGTCATATAATCACCTCAAAAAAAACGGGGGAGCATCTCTGCTCCCCCGGCAGAAAAATCTGCTTGGTTAGACTGTGCGGTTGGCAAGGATGAAGGCCTCGGATTGCTCCTTCACGCGCTGGTTGCGCTCCACAAGCTGTGCGTAGGCCTCGGGCACCTCTACGGGAATGCCGGTCTGCACAAGAATGGAGTGACCGTTGATTGTCAGGAATCGCTCTGTGTCATCTCTGTTTTCCTTGGGAATAAAGACGGTTCTGTAGCCTTCCTTTGCTTCTTTCTTTTTTACTGCCATAGTAATCCTTTCCGGGCCTTTGCCCTATTAGTCGGCAACAATGTCAAAGCCGCCGAGGGAGCTCGCGGATTCCACGCGGTACATATACTCGTCAATGAGAATCTTCACGGTCTTGATGCCCTTCCAGCCGATGGAGCTGCGCTGATTCAGGGGGTCGTTGCCGTAGCCGCGCTGCTTCACAATGTGCTCAATGCCGCCGCCGGCAATGTCGGTAATGGCGTATGCGCCGCTGCCGAGGAACAGGGTGGAGAATACGGGGCGGGAGTTGGTAACGGTAACGATAGCGCCCTTGGAGGCGTAGGTGGTGGTGGTGGTCAGGGTGAAGGTCTTGCCGGTGGCTGCGGCATCGGCATCAATCTCAACCTCATGGCCGTCAATATACACCTTGTCGCCGTCAGAAACGGCCTTGGCAAGATTCTCCTTCAGGGTTACGGTTGTCTTGCTGTTGGCATCGGCACTGGAATCCACCACACCGAGAATGTCGTTGTAGATATAGGCCTCGGTGGTCTCAACGAATCTCACGCCGCCCAGCTTGCCGATTTCGCCGCGGAAGATGTTTTCGGGAGTGGTGTACTTGTGCACATCCATCCATACATCACCGGCCTCCTGCATCAGGTCATAGGCCACATAGGGGTGAATAATGGCAACATAGTCGCCGTTGATGGTGGGGGCGTTGTTCTTCTTCAGAAACGCAGCCACGCGGAATACATCCTTAACATGAAGGAGGCAGGTGGCATCAATGGCGGTCATGCTGGTTACTTCTGTCTCGGTGCCGCCGCTTCTCTTGGGCACAAAGTATACCTGATTGCCGGTCACAAGCTCATTGCGCACAATGGTGTCCATAGTGCGGCCTGCCTGGTCTGCAAGGGCCTTGGTTGCCTCCACAATGGTGTTGTCGATGGCGGTCATCTCAAGCAGGTCGGTCTGCTCAATGTAATCGCCAAACTGCTCAATGTCGGCAGTCTTGTTGTAAGCAACAAGCTTACGGCCTGCGGGGGTTACGCCCTCGGTAATGGGAGTCAGAGCCTTGGCAAGGGGCTTGAAGCCACGGAATTCAATGGTTCTGCCGCCGTTGCGGGGGATGGGGCGCTTCTGGCCGAACTGCTCATGAACGAGTTTGGGGCCAACAAGGGTGAGCAGGGTCTTGTCGTAGAAGGTTTTCATCTCCACCGACAGGTCGCCGGTGCTCACGGCGGTATCTGCCACGGTGTTGTAGGTACCGGCATTGGCTGCGGTGCCGTTACCGCTGTAGTTAACTACGGTACCGGCTGCGTTGCCGGCAAAAAGCTGAAGGTTGTAGTAGTGTTTTCTCATATTGTCACCTCATAAAGCGGCAACATTTGGATTTGACGATTAAAACCCGTTTTTTAGGGTGATTTTCTCGCCTCGTGCCGCTCTTTCGAGCAGGTCATTCACCTGCTTATCGGTGAGGCCGTTGATATCCACCTTCTGCGATACGGGAGTCTGGGCATTCAACCCGTTCTCCACAGGACGCATCCCATTGGCACGAATGCTGTTCACCGTTGCCTGCTGCGCCTGCTGTGCAGCTATGGTGGATGATTGTGTGACAAGGTCGTTGAAGTGGATTGCCTGATAAGCCGTCTGCACGGGAACGCCGCTCATAAGCATTCCGAGGAATTGTTTTCCCGTTTCCGGGTGATTCATTTCCTCGCGCAGGTCAATCCCGGGGAAGGATGCCTTTGCCGCCTCCGCCTGTTGAGCCCAGACGGTCACACGGGAATTCCATTCCTTCTCTCTTTCAATCTGCGCCTTTGCTTCGCGCAATTCGGCAAGCTCTCGCCTCTGTGCCTCCTGCTGACGGTATTCCGAAACGGACAAACCTGCATCGTATGCCGCCTGCTCGTAATAACTGTCATCATCATTGGAGGCCTGAAGAATGCCGTCAATGTCGGAAACATCCTTGCCGTATTTGGTCGCCAGCGCCTGCATCAGGGGCTGCATCTTGGCAAGATTGTCCTCGGCTGCCTTGGCGCTCTTAAAACGCTTGTCTACTGCCGCCTTAACATCCCTGTCGTACTGCTCCTTGTAGTCTCCCTTCTTGAGTGCCTTCCACTCTTCCTCGAAGTCTCTCGGAGCCTCTGCGGGTGCTTCCCCGCCGTCACGGTGGGCGAGCCCGTCTGTTCCGCCCGTTGTTGCTTCCGCGCCTGCGGCACCTGCGCCGCCTGCCTCTCCGCCGCCCTCACCGCCGGCGAAAAGCTGAAGCAGATATTTACTTTCGGTCATCATTAACCCTTTCTGCGGCATCGCCGCCTGCGGTCTTTCCCGCGTGTCATTTTGTCGGGTGGAAATTCACCCGTTGGAGCGCAATAGAGAAATCGAATCTCTGTCTGATGATTACAAATCAACCGTTCTGCCACTGAACTAATCGCGCATGGGTGGGAATTCCGGCACATCTCTGCACCGTCATTCCCTCGTAGAAACATAGCCACGGCGGGTAAACCGTAAAACCCGCCGCTCCGCTGCCTGAGTTGAACAGGCTCCCCGCGGGCATTGACCCCGCAGCGCCACCGGGTGCGGCATATCGCGGCAGATTACCCGCTGCCGCTCCGGGATAGGAGGGTGAATCAATGAATGGGTATGTCATCATTATTGCATATTTATTTTTTATGTGTTACTACACGGAGGTAAAAGTCGCAAAATCGGGATTTTCTGCGGCAATCAGCCGTAATCCCTCCGCAATCGCCACAAATACGGCGGCATCCTCCCTGCTCCTGCTGTGCATTATAACTTCCGCCATGGGCACCGCCTCGTCTATCTCCAACTTCTCAAGGCTCTCCGGCATTGCGGCAATCAGGGTATACAGGTGGGATGATATGGCAGCGCACACAATGTCACTCCCGGCACTGCCGTATCCGCTGTGTCCTTCAATTTTCAACCTGTATACCTTCCCGTGGTGTGTGTATGTAATCCTCGTCATACTTCCGTGTGGGCTGCCGTCCTCTGCCGTGCGGCGGCGTTGGTGGGCGCTTCGTTGCCGGTCTGTGCAAGTCGGCGGGATTTCCCGGAGGCCATCTGCTCCTCATAGTCCATGTATCCGTCATTCACGATGCCTTGGCTGAAGGATGTGCCGTTCTGGTTGTCAATGGTCTGCGCCATGGCAGCCACCACCTGCTGAAGCTGCTGAATCTGCCGGTACATTCCGCCGTTCCGGCTGATGATTTCCCGCATCTTGTCCTTGCCCTCGAAGTCCATCATCTCAAGTGCGGCAAGGCTCATGTCGGCGTTCTGCGGGGCAAAGAAGCCCATCTGATAATAGTTTACGGCATCCTGATTGGCTGCCACCCGGTTGAACGGATTACTCTTGTGAGCCCTGATATCAATGTCAAAGTCGGGCACACGCATTCCCAAGTCCATACCGCCGGGGCCTTGCTGCTGCTGTCCTGCAATCTGTCTGTTGTCGAATTGCACGAATTCCTGCTGTCCCTTATCGCCGATTACGCGGAACATACGGGGCTGGTCATAGAATTGCCTCATCAGCTCTATGACAAGCCTGCACACATCGGTGAATGCCTCATAGCCCTTCTGGATGATGTCCCTGCTCAGCTTGCTTCCCGCCTCCTGCAGGGCGCTGATGGCGGCACCGCTTGTCACGCCTGCGCTTGTGCTGCCCTGTGCAAAGTCCCTGTTGCCGCTGGTCTCCTTCAGCTCGTCTATGGCGCTCTGCCGCACCTGCAGGTATGCGCCGCTCAAGGGCACGGGCTGGTATTCCCGCATCTGGTCTTGACCAAGGTTGCCGTCTGTCACATGGATAAGAGGATTTGTCCAGTCCCGGAATTCCTCCTCGTTGATTGCTGCCCCGTTGCGCACAAAAAATCTGCGCATGGAGCCCATCTCCGCATTGCGCACAATGGCGGCATTCAGCCGGTCAATGGTTGATGCGTTGTCCTTCATGACATCAATCAGGCCGAATCCCGCAAAGGTGCCTACCTCCGGGTAAAGAACATCGGGAACAAAGGGGTACAGCCCGTGGTCGTAGTAGCCCTTGGCCACCTCACCGTCCTCACCGGCAAGGTTGATATCATCCTCGCTGCTGTACAGCACCGTGTCGTTGACAAACTTCACATAGCACAGCAGATTCTTGCCGCCTATGTTCTTCTTGTAGTACCAATCCACCACGGCACTCTTGTTTGATGTGTCAATGTCATCATCGTAGATGTATTTTGCCACATCTATGCTCGGTGTGCTCAGTGTGGTCTCCGACAGCTCATTGGGGTATTGCTGCCTGAGCACATCATTGTTCCACAATTCCACGGTGAATACATTCTGGCTCTTCTGGATGTCGGTGATGCCGGGCTCCCAGAACAGGGAAAGGATGTCGATATGCTTGATGTCGATATCCCCAAGCCCGTTGTCCTTGGTGGGGTTCCAGAACACGCCGAATACGCCGGTGCCGGTCTTGATTTTAGCCCACGACTCATCGCTGAAGGTGCGTTTGAATTTGTTCCGGGTGAGCACCACGGGAATGATAGATGTCAGCACCTTTGCCGCCTCGTCATCGCTGGGCTCCTGCGGCAGGCAGGTGCATTCGGGGTAGTTGTCCATCAGGTCGGCGTGCTTGTTGGCAAGGGAGTTGAATACCCATCCGCTTGAGGGTATGTAAGTCTTGTCATCCTTATGGGTCATGTGCCAGTGCTGCTGCCTGTACCAAATCTCATTGTCCACAATGCGCAGCTCAAGATTCTCCTTGCCCTTGCGGTAGTCCTCAAGCAGAGCGGCAGCCTCCGCCACCTTCTCCTTGGTGATAACCTTGGGCCTCTGCGCCTGTATCTGCTCCCGCTGCACGAAGTTGCCGAGCATCTGCTCCGGCGTTATGTTTGCCTGTCGGTTGATGGCATCAATCTGCGCCATTCTCTCCTGCATTTTTCCGTTGTCAACAGGGGAGGGCGCACCACCGGGAGCGGTCATGCCTCCCTCTGCGCCGGGCATGGGAATACCCGCCTGTCGGTTAATGTCATCAATCTGCTGCCTGCGGGCGGCAACGGTGGCCTCGTCAACGGCAGCGGGAGCGGTCTGCTCCGCCTCCACAGGCAATTTGTCTTTGTTTTTTGCCATATTATCCTCCTCAATAAGAGTAATTTCTGTATTTTCTCGGATTCAAGTCCAGCGGGTCATCGCCGTAAGGCTCCTCCACCTGCTGCTCATAGGGCTTAATCGGTCTGCTCATGCAGAAATAGCGGAAGCTGTCGGCAAAGTGGTCTTCCATCTCCGTGTCCACATCCTCCACCTTGTGCTCGTCATACATCAGCAGGGGCAGTGTGCGAATGGCATCCCTGCAAGTGTGGAAGAATTGCACCATTGGCAGGCCCTCGTCATCGAATTTGAGTCGGTAATGGCATTGCATCCACCCGTTGAGCCTGCTGTTGTCGGCAGGTTCAAACCACAGGTGAAACTTCTCCGCCACCTCTGCCACGCTTTCGCCGGTCTGCGTTCCCCATATGGCAGGGTCTGCCACGCCCATAATCTGCTTGCCCTTCAGCCATCGGTGCTGTGATTCAATGTCCCGAATCTTTCCGAACACCTCATAGGGGTCTTCCTTCACGCCTGTGTTCGGGTCACCCGAGCAGCCGTATAACTGCAATATCAGGTAAGCCCTGCCGTCATAGTCAATCGCCCACCAACTGCAATCGTAGGGCTTATTGTAGCCCCAGTCCAGGCTGCGGTATATCTTCCAGTTCTTCGGCACCTCGAAGGGCTCAATCACATGGGTAAAGCGCCTGTCCTCATAATGTGCGGGGTCGTCACGGAATTCGGCAAAGAATTGCCCCTCAAATACATTCCAGTCCCCCTCAAGCCACGCCTTGCGCAGCTTCTCCGGCAGGGCCTCCAGCGTTTTGATGTAGTCGGGCTGCGCCTGCATCAGTGCCTTGTTGTCCTGCACAAGGGATTTTATGAAGCGGTAATCCCCGGCATTCTCTCCGGGCAGATATTTCTTGTCTATGAAGATGCGCTTAATGTATTGGTGTCCCTGCCCGCCGGGGTTGCAGGTGTAGCATATCTGCTTGGGGAAATCGTTCACACCCCGCAGGGTAGCGCTGATTTGCTTCATCTGGTATTCGCTCAGCTGAGTCGCCTCATCGAAATAGATGATGTCCCACTCCGTTCCCTGCAGCTTGTCGCAGTCCCGGTCATTGCTGCAATACATAAAGCGGATGATGCTGCTGTTGGGGAAGCGCAGCTCCTTCTCCTTGTCGTTATATTGGGCGATTCCCACAAGGTCTGCGGTCATGCAGCGGATATGGTTATTAAAAAGCTCCGGGTAGGTGCGGCGAATGATAATCTGCTTGCTGCCAGCATAGCGCATGGCAAATATCTTCGCCCTCTGCTGCACGGCCCAGCTCTTTCCGCCGCCGCGGGCTCCGCCGAATCCCACGAATTTTTCCTTGGCGGTCAGGAATTGCAATTGCTTGGCGTTAGGCCTGATGCGTATCTCAATCATCGTTCACGCCCTCCACCTCAATCACAAACCTCACCCCGCCGTCATCGGCCTTCTCCTCGATTCTGTCCTTGTATCCGGGCATATCGTTGAGGTCACGAATCACGCAAAGCAAATCCTTAATGGATGATGACAGCGCCCTGATATCCGCCGTGCGCTCGCACTCAGGCACCATGGCAAGCGCCTTCTCCACCAGCGCCGTGCTCGCCTTCTTGAGCGGAAGCAGCACATCCACGGCGGCATCGCTCTGCTGCTCCGCCAGCGTTTCCGTTATCTTTTTTTCAATTTTTTTTGCATTTTTTTTGCAAACCGCATTTCTTTTGCCGTTCCAGTCCTCGGCACATCCACGCTTCTGCAGGCCGGATGCCGATATGCCCGTCTTCTCCGCTACCTCATCATATGTGTTCCCGGAAAGGTACAAGGCCTTTGCCCTTGCCCAATCCTCCTGACTATACGACATCCGTTCACCACCTTTTCGCCGTATGCTTATATAATAATTGATTTTTCAAAATTCTGTTACTACGCCGGGAAGCGGCAAAACCACCGCCTGACTATGTGGTGGAGCTTCTCACCTTCCGCATCGAACACGAA
This sequence comes from Acutalibacteraceae bacterium, assembly GCA_045599985.1. GTDB lineage: Bacteria > Bacillota > Clostridia > Oscillospirales > Acutalibacteraceae > CAG-177. Next base: position 15,984 of record JAZRWZ010000045.1, read on the forward strand.
TAAGAACAAGCCCGGGAGCAAATCCCGGGCCTTTCTTTTTATTTTGCGAAATAATCCCTGATAATCTCAATGGCCTCATCCAGTCCCCTTGCCATCTGCGCCTCGTATCCATTCGCCGTCAGCAGCTCCAGCCATTCCCGCTGGGCATCGCTCAGTCGGCCCTTCTTGGTCTTAAGCTCGATATACAGGCCGTGCTTCCCATGCCTCGGCACCGGGATTTCTATGTCCGGGAATCCTGCGCTCATCCCCATGCGTTTAAGCCGCGCCCCGGTCTTCGGGTCACGCTTGGCCTCGTTGGGAGAATGCTGGAAAGGTATGTTCATCGCCCGGAGATAATCGGCAATCGCAATCTGTATCCCGTCTTCCTCACGGTTCATGTTTATCTCCGCCTCCTATCCCATATAATCTTCAAATTTTTCACAAGAATGAAAAATTCTCCTATTATTAACCCATCCTTGAAGACGCTTTGTCTCTTTGGGCGCGTGAGGCTTGTCATATATCATGACATACGGTTCGTATCCCATGCTTCTCAAGGTGTATACGCGATACAGGTTTTCTTCCATTGTAGTTCCGAAGTTGGTAAGCACATACACGGTCTTTTTGCGTTCATCCTTAATCTTCCCGTATCTGCTGTACTTCTCCAATCCTGCAATAACTGTATCGGATTGCTTCATGTCATCCCACGCGAAATGGATCGCTTTTGCTTTGCAAGCGTTCAACGCCTCTATGTATTCCTTTGTTAAGATCCTTGCGTCAATTCCCTGCGTGAAGTCGCACAATGCATTCGTCCTCGCGTACTGTTCAAGCAGTTCCATGCTGTCCCTGCATGCAAGGATATTCGGGTCAAGGATTTTTATCTTTTTTTGCCCGTTCCAAAAGTCGGAAACATCTGCAACCTTCCTCGCACACCTTCCCTCCTTCTTCCCAACAATGCAGAATTCACACCCTCTCGGGCATCCTCTGCTTGTCATCGATACAGCATAATCATACTGCGGATACAGGGAATAGTCCGGGAACATGTGCTCTATCTCGTCAGGCAGGGAAAAATTCTTCGATTTGTCGAAAACTTCTTTTCCGTCAACCAACGAAATGCAGTAGCCGGTTCCTCCCTTGATTACAACATCGGCATTCAACGGTTCTTCCACATCCTTGGTGTACGCATATGAGAATATCTTACTCATATACACAATGTCGTAATGAATAAAATCACTCCACCACCATTCCAAGGTGTCACCTTTGGCCTTGTGGTAGGCCGATATTCTCATCAGCGCAAGGTTCGGGAAGTTGTGCCCGTCAACATCAATCAGGCCGATTCTCATCCTTCCACCCCCTAAAATGTCACAGTCACACTCAGCACCGCTGCCGCAATCCAGTACACAGCCTTCCTGATGTCACCTCCGGCGGCATACACAACGGCAGCCCCAACATCAATGGCAATCATCACAAGCGGCAGTATGTGCTTCGCTTCAATTTTCATAATTTCCTCCTACATCGAATAATCTGAAAATCTAAATTGATATGGTTTCATATAGTCCTCAACCCAATGATTGAATTGATTCATAAACGAAATGTCATAATCACACATCTCGATAAGAATATTTATTTTATCAACCAACTCAGGATAATTCTCACGAATGTAGATTCGTTCTTTTTTCGATGCATTCGGGCAAAAAAAGCAACCATCCCGAGTAAAACCTAAATCATAAAGAGGAGATAATAACCCATATTCTTTGCATTTATTTAAAGAATCATATTGTGAAAACCCTAAAGTACATAAAACACTTTGCTTATTATCAGAAAGACGACGGAGCCTATTAACTTCGTCAACCGTATAGCCAACCATTTGAGGCAAATCGTAAGAAGGACAAAACTTCTCTTTAACATGCTGAAATTTACAGGCACCTCTCCTAAACGATAAAACACCATAAAGTTTTCCATTTTTTTCCTCAAATTTAGATTTTTTATATATACGAGAAGCAATGTCAACAGCTGTAATAGGAGCATCAATAATGTCAACATCAAATCCCCATGACTGAAAAATTAAAGAAGCAGAATTAACAAATTCATATGACAATGGAAGTGTAGCAGGAGTATCAGAATCATAAAAAAGTCTAACATGGACTATTCTATATATTGGAATACCAAGTTCATGCATTAATATGACAGTTGCAGTAGAATCTTTACCGCCACTCCAAGGAACAATCCATTGATGTTTTTTCATTTCTTCAATATCCAAACATGAATCTGGAATCTCAATATCCGCATTCATCCTTCACCCATCCCTTCAAAACGGAAAATCGTCCTCACAGGGAATCTCCCTGAAGTCCTCTGCACCGGCATTACCGTACCCGTTCCCCATATCATCACCGGCGGGCTTCGCGGCATTTCCGCCGCCCTTACTGTCGCAGAAGTGCGCTTCATCGGCAACCACCTCAATCACGGTGCGGTCATAACCGTTCGTGTCGCGGTACTTCCGGCTCTGGATGCGGCCCACAATGGCAATCCGGCTACCCTTCTCAAAATACCTGCAAATGAATTCCGCCGTATGCTTCCATGCCACAATGTTAATCCAGTCGGTCTGCCTCTCCTCGCCCTGCTTGGCGAAATTACGCTGCACGGCAAGCCCGAAGGATGTCACGGCGGTGCCGCTTTGTGTCGTCTTGAGTTCGGGTCTCTGCCCGATGTTGCCCATAAGAATTACCTGATTAATCATGATTGTTCCTCCTTAATTGTTTCCCGTGGAGCCGAAGCCGCCGCGGTTTTTGTTTCCGAGTTTGGTTACCTGCCTGAAATGGATTGTTCTGTGCCGCTTCACAATCTGGAATTGACACAACCGTGTGCCCTTGGGGATAACCGTGTCATGCATAGCCAGAGCCGGGAATCCCCACACATCCCCGTCACCGCAATAGTCATTCTCGATGATGCCCATGCTGTTGGTCATCATCACACCCCAGGTCTTGAAGGCGGATGAGCGGGGAACAACCACCGCATAATAGCCTTTCGGCAGCTCCATGGAAACGCCAAGAGAAATGGTTCTGTATTCGCCTGCCTTCAGCTTCGCTTCCTCTGCCGTATACAGGTCTACCCATTCGCCCTTGGCAACCGGCAGCGGGTTCCCGTGGGTGTTGATTTTGATTTTCATATCCTTACCTCACTTGATTTTGTATTTTTTACGAATGTATTCACGCTTAATCGGCGGGAGAAGGCTGATGCGCAGCAGTGTGTTCTTCCGTTCCTCCTCCGCCCGGCTCACAGATTTGTAGTAGGGGCAGTTGTCCCGCCCTCTGCACCGTGTAAAGGAATACCCGGAGCAGCCGCTGTGCCCGTTCACGCTAACCGTCTCCATGGCGCATTTTTCCGTGCGCTCATCCCGCTTGATACGGTCATACACATCGCATCCTTCAGGTTCTATGCACCGGCAATGGCTGTACAGGAATTCGCTCATGTGCTCCCGGCTGCCGAACACAGTAGAAAATTCATATGCCGTCTTGCTCTTGTCTTGACGGCAGGCCGTGCACTTAATCTCAGTATTCCTGTGCGGGTTAATCATGCCGAAGTAGGGGCATTTTGCAATCTTATCAAGTCTGTCCATACGCATCACTCCTTTCTCGCAACTGTAACAATGGTGTCTCCCTTCCGGGATAATCGCTCCGCAGCAAACGCAGCGCTCAGCATCCACATCAGCCACCTCCGTCAGTCGTTGCGGTGGCCTTCCTCCAGTGCTTGCATCTCTGCCACGGCCCTGTGAATTCGCAATACTGCACGCTCTGTACGCAGGCGCACATCTTCTTTTCACCCCACCAGCGGTAATAGAAGCAGTTCTCGCAGTGTTCTTTGTTTCGGTTCATATCAATCAACTCCAATTCAATAAGTAATCTCCAAATTGTTCTGCCATTGCTTGCGCAACACCTGTAAATGTTTTTGCGTAGTTCTTTGTTCCTCTCGTTGCGCCTTTTGAGCCTCCCTTACCCTTTGCAAACATACTTGTGTTCGATGGTAACCATGGTTGATGCTCTTCCACATATTTGGTTGGCTGAAGATTCCATAATCCTTTAAGCCAGAGCAATGTTCTTTTGCTGTATGGATGACCGTATTCATAAGGTTGGATTACTTGAGTTGGTTTTGGCAATCCTACAATTTTTAAAGGCGTTGGATTCTCAACTGCAATGTGTTCGCAATCAGCGTAAAGAAATTTATAAAAGAAATCTTTTGCATCCATTGCTTTTTTATATCGCTCAATATTTAAGTATTGCTTACCGTCAATTCGTCTGTACATTCTGCAAGCTCCTGCATTGCTCATGTATGTGCATGGAGGATGTGCAATAATTAAGTCCCACTTATGTGTGATTGTGTGTTCAACACCGTCTTGCGTTAAGAATTTACAGTTTCCGCCGAGAATAGGAATAACATCAGATTGAATGTGCCACTCAGGATGTCCTCCGCTGCATTCCTGTATATCACAGCTGTAAGCCATGAAACCCCGTTCCCGAAATGCAATGCACACCCTTTGAGATTCCTCACAGGCAACAAGAACATTTAATTCCCACGGCTGTTTCTTTTGGTTAGATTCCCGGTTCATATCACAACCTCCCTCCTGCAATGATTGCATTTCCCGTGCATCAGCACGGTTTCCTTGCCGCAATGCGGGCAAATGTACACATCCATGCTGCCGACCTTGCCGATAGGCTTCAGGGGTTCTGCCCCGAAGTTATCCACAGGCTCCTCGCGTGTGGGAAGGTAATCAGGATTACATATATTCTCTCCTTCTCTTTCTTCTTCTCTTTCTTCTTCTTTATCTGTTATCCGATTTCGGATATTTTCGGATATCCGATTTTCATCCGAATTTTTCTTGCGCTGATAATATTCTTTGTTTGCCTTTCGGTGCGCTTCCTTCAATTCTTCAAGCCTGTCAACGGATTGGTGCTCCGCCCAGCCTGTGATTGTCAGCTCGCTGCTCTCAATCATGTTCAGCTTTCGGAATTCTTTTAGTGCGTTTGAAACGATTTTTTTCGGCAGATTTAATTCGTTTGCAAGAGAATTTTCGTCAAAAAAAATATTTTTTGTGACAAAAATTTTTCCGTTTGCGTTGCATTTTCCTGCCAAAACAATCAGCATTATCCAAACAAGAATGATTTTTTCGCCGTTGGGAAGGTTCCGCAGGTACTTGATTTTCGGGCTGTCGAATATGTTCACATCCAGCTTCACCCACTTCACCTCACTCATAAGCACACCCCCCGAATGGCAATGCCGGTCTCCTCAAGCAGGGCCTCGCACATCTCCTGCAGGTTCAGCTCGCCGCTGTTCATCTGCTCCGCATACACCTGCGCCTTCCTGCACACCCACTTCAGTGTCTCTGCACTCAGGCCCTTGTCGTTCATGGCGCACAGATATGCGGCAGAAACCACGCACACGGCCTTCAGTTGGCAATCCTTCTCGGTCTTGGGGTTAAGATACCTCGCCTTCATACAATCCCTCCATGCAAAGCTCACGGGCCGTTTTGGTGTTCAGCCCGCATTCCTCCGCCTCTAAGATGATGGAATTCAGCAGGTCGGAGAATTCCTTCGTGTTGTATGTGCTGCTGCCGTAGTAGCACACGCACCCTGTCATGTTGTTCGGCCCCGCTCCCTTGCGCAGGTCGCACACCCAGCCCCAGCCGGGCTTTGCCTCCCATTCCTTCTTGAAGTCATCTGCGGCATCGGGGCGGATGTATAACATCTCGAATCGCCCGGCACGGCGGATATGCTCCCGGTATACCATGTCCTTGGATACATCCAGCCCGTCCTGCCGCAGCGCCTTGGCTATGGCATCGCACAGCGCCCAGCACATGTCGTTCTGCAGGAGGCTGCGCTTCTTCTTTTTCTTCTCCAAGGTAACGGTCAGTTCACCGTGCTTTTTCATTTCGCTGTACCAGCTCATACAGCTCTGCTTGAGCCGCAGCACAAGAGTTTCGCTCCTTGTGTTGGGGTCAAACAGCACGGATACAATCTCGGCATTAATTCTCTCCATTATCATGCTCCTTCTGCCTGTGATAGCAGTCCATGCACATTCCCGTGCCGTCAATCACCTGCCTCGCCGTCTTCGTCATCACATTGCCGCTCCTGTCCTTGTATGTGTAATCCTTCACCGGCTTGCCGCACACAGGGCACAGGATTGCGGGAGCGGGAGCGGGAGCCGTGTTGTCACTGTATTTTGTATTGTCTGCCTCCCAATGCACATCGGCACCAACCCCCAGCATCTTTGCCGCAACACTCAGGGCATCTGTGTATGCCATCTTGTAGGCATCATCGTTCACCACGCCCTTCTCCGTGCAGTAGGTGTTGCCGCCGGTGCCGGGAATCGGTTTGCTCCATTCTCCGATTTTTTCATCGAACACATACAGGTTCAGGTCAACGAATGCGCTGATTTCGCCGTTGGGAGCGGTCACCATCCACTTGTTGGTGATTTCGGGATACCATCCAATCCCGCAGGGGCCGTATATTTCGGTCAGGCGCTTGATGCGCCACATGGGGTTGATATCCGTCTTGCCCTTCAGCTTGCCGCCCTGTATGGTCTTCTTTGCATTGTCAGGCACACTGCGGGCCTGCTCATATATGTAGAGATTCTCATTGCTCATTGTTCATCCTCCTTGTATTCTTCAATCGCCGTCCATGCCGCAGGGAACATCTCGTGCTCCCGGTTAACTTCCTCGTCCTCATAAGAAATATTCCATCCCTTATGCCGCGCGTTGTATTGAATAACCATATAGTGCATGAAATATGTTCCCGATATCTCATGCACAAGAGCCACCAGGTATTCGCCGCTCTCCTCCGGCTGCCTGTCCTTACACTTCGTCCATCCCATATCACTTCACCGTGATGTTGCTCCTCTGCTCAAGATGGCAGCCGGCAACATCTCCTTCCTTCAATCTGTCCTTCAGGGCCACCTTGTCGGCCTCAATAGTGGTCTTGATTCTTCGGTATTCCTCCGGCACCGTGTCAATGTCATCAATCACCACCACGGCGCTTGCCCGGAAGGATACCGCCGTCTGCGCGGTCTTAAATGCCTGCCCGTCAAGGGCCTTGGCCAACCACGCCTTCAGGCTCTCGGCCTTGGCCTTGGCCTGCTTCTCACGCTCCGCGAACACTTCCTTCTCGGCCTTGTAAGCAGCGGCATCCGCCGTCAGGTTCTTCACCCAGAGGGCAACATTCTCAATCTTCTGCTCACGCTCCAGCAGCAGCGCATCCAGCGCCTCCTCGTCAATCGCTTCGCCGGTTTCGGCATCAATGCAATTCATGATTGCGTTATCAATCTCATATAAGCTTGCCATGATTCATCCTCCTGTATAATCACATCATATTTCCGTGCTTCGCCCTGTAAAGCAAAGCAAACACTTCTTCCGCATCGGCTCGGCCCATGGCCTCCCGTTCCTCGTTGGGGTGAAGCATTCTGCTGTCCGGGATGTTCTCCGCCTCGGCCAGCACCTCCTCCATCATTGCCTCAAGCATTGACATCATCCTCCGTTTCTGCTACAATAGCATTGCTTGTCCGAAGGATTCTCGTATCCTTGTTGGCCCCGGTGTTGGTAGCGCCGGGGCCTTCTTCTTTGTTTTCAAGGCTGTACCGGGCATAGGTGTAGGTGCCGTATTCGTTCTCACCCTTAATCATTTCCTTGCGAATGGCGTAGCCCGCCTGCCGCAGGTCGGTGATGCGGCTTGCAAGGTGTCCCACACGCAATGCCGACATCGCCTCCGCCGCCGTAATGGTGCCGTGCTGTTCCATATAATCCAGCACCCTGTCAATCTGTCCTGCCATTGTCACTCATCTCCTTTTTGTAATCTGTGTGTAAGCAAGTCACCATCCGTACACCTCCGCCATGCCGTCAAAGTGAGCATCTGCCCACGCTTCTGCCTCAGATTCCGTGCCGTCAAAAAACACATCAATCACTCGGCCCTTCACGGCGCTGCCGGTGTCGGCAGCCAGCAGCCGGTACCCGCCTACCTCAATCACCGTTCCCAGCGGAATGACCGAAGGGTCAACGGCGCAGGTGGCAAGGTGCTTGCTCTGCTCTCCTGTTGCGGTGGAGTATCCCCAGCGCCCGCCGTCATCGTGAGGGGTATACACGGTAATCTTGAATTCACCGAGGCTCTTCTTGCTCTCACAGCAATAGCACCTGTTCTTCGACTGCTCGATTCTCTCCTCCGTTGTGGTGGTGGAATCGGGCTTGCTTGTTTTGGCCTCTGTAGGCTCCTCCTGCGGCATTTCAGCCGTTACCGTAAGAATTATCGCCTCCGGCACAAAACCGTGCGTGGCGAGGCGGTAGCACCCGCCGAACACCGTCAGGAACATTGCCGTCACGATTCCTGCGGCAATCAGTCCAACCTTCTTGTCACTCATCTCACGCTTCCTCCAATATCGAAAAAATAAAACTGTCCATTTCCTCTGCCGGAATCATCCTGCGGCTGCCGAGCTTGTAGGTTTTCGGTGCATCAGGCCGGGAAAGCAACTCGTACAAGAAGGTTCTCCCGATTGAGTACCGCTCCATGGCCTCCTGCACACCAAGCAACAGCACCTTGCCGCGCTCGTCATTTCCACTCATCTTCATTCACCTCCTGTTTAAGCCACCAGCGGATGTCCTTGATTTCCGCACCGTCCTCGGTGCCGCATGTTCCGTCTTCGTCTTTGCACTTTCCGCCATGCTCTTTCATGCATGCGCTGCAAAAAGCATCAATGAAGAACATGGGATTGGAAGTGATTTTGTCGATTAATGACGCAATTCCTGCCGTGTCCTTCTTCTCGCACATGGCGGCAATCTTCTCAAAATTCGTCATTTCAGCTCCTCCGCCATTGATTTTTCCTCCTTAATATCTGATTGCGTTTTCCTTGTTTATGAAGAAGTGTATCCCGTGGGAACATTCGTCCCAACGATTATCGTCAAACGAGTCGGGGTATACCATTTCTCCGACCTTGTATATGGTCGGTTCGTAGTTGAGATTAATTATCTCGGTAAGTTCGGAATCCGTTCCGTCAAGATTGAATATGCCCATTACGAATGCCTTGTCACATCGGCATTTTTCTGTGGTTGCTGAACAACGCCTCGCATCTTCGGGGATTCTCAATTTAATGAGATTACCTCCAACCTTTTTCCAGCCGATAAATTCTCCATCGGAGGGGCAAGCAATAGGGATAAATGGAATATCTTTTGCTCTGTTAAGCGAGGCTCTGTTAAGCGAGGCTCTGATAAGCGAGGCTCCGTTGAGCGAGGCTCTGTTAAGCGAGGCTCCGTTGAGCGAGGCTCCGTCTAAATTTAAAAAAGAAAGGATTTCGCCATCAAGATTTGCCCTCATATTTTCCCATCCATGGCAATCTTCATTTAACCAGTGCTTGTGGTTTTCAATCACTTTGTTCAATTCTTCTTGGGTCAATTGATTTTTCCTCCTTTTCTTATATCCCATTTTTTGGGACGGTCATGCCAAAAAAATATAACTCTTGCGAGCCATGTCCTCTATGCCGCAGATTTTGCAAAATCTCTCAACCTCAATCACATCAAAGGGCGTTTTCCCTTTTTCCTTTTTTCTGTAGGTGTTAGAAGAGCATCCCAACGCAACGGCAACTTGTTCCTGAGTAAGACCGGCACGAACACGCTCCGCTCTTACTTCATCCAATCGCACCATGTTATCACCTCCTTATCTCACTTTTTGGGATGGGTATAATTTACCACATCTCAAACATAGTGTCAACCCTTTTTTTGGGATTTTCGGAAGTTTTTTTGTGTTTTTGGTTGATTTTCTGGGATGGTCAATATATAATGCAATCGAGGTGAACAAAATGGATGTAAAAAAAGAGATTACAAGCAGACTATCCGAGGCTTACAGATTATCCGGCTACACATATTCTGAACTCGAGAAAAAGACAGCAATTCCGAGGAGCACAATTCAGCGAATTGTTACAGGCCAGATGAAGAATATTGATATTGATAAGATAAAGGCAATCGCTGATGCCTGCGGCGTTTCCGCAGAGCACATCA
>JAZRWZ010000046.1:0-13773 GCA_045599985.1 Acutalibacteraceae bacterium
TACCGCTTTGCCGACGGCAGACTGGTGACCCTTGCGGATGAAAAAGCCACCTACGAGGTTGGCGGCAAGACCGAGCAGGGGTTGACCGAATACTGCGAAACCCTGCGGCAAAACGGCATCGCGGTGGAGCAGACGGCCTCCTTTGACGGCATGGATACGGAAAACGCCGAAGATGTGAGCGAAATGATTATTGACGGCACCTACCACACGATAGATTACAAGCTGCCCATATGGAAAATCGTGCTGTCCATGATTCTGGTGTTCGGCTCCGAAAACGTGACGGCGGGTATTGCCATCATCCTGATGATTGTGCTCATCGGCGGCACCTTCCTGATTCTGGACGAGCGCGGCATCCTGAAATACATCATGGCCGTGATTGTGGGCAAATTCGAGAAGAAAAAATATGTGCTGCTGTGCATGATGATTCTGGTGTGCATGGCCCTCAGCTCCACCGCCGGTATTCTGGAGGAGAGCGTCACACTGGTGCCCATCAGTGCCGCCATTGCGCTGGTGCTGGGCTGGGACTCCATGGTGGGCCTTTGCCTGAGCCTTGTGGCCATTGCCTTCGGCTTCACGGCGGCCACCTTTAACCCCTTCAATGTGGTAACCGTGCAGAAGTTGGCGGATATTCCCGTGTTTTCCGGGCTGTGGCTTCGCGTAATCGTCTTTGTTCTTGTATACGCCGTGTTAGCCACCTTTGTGGTGCTTTATGCCAAAAAGATTGAAAAAGACCCCACCAAATCCATCAGCTACGAAACGGATAAGGCCCTGCGTGAAAAATTCCGTATGGATGAGTGCACGGCATTGCTGCAGAACGAAAGCATACGCAAGGCTACCCGGGGTTTCCTGTTCTGCCTGTGCGGCGTGCTGGTTTGCATCATTCTGGATTTTGTGCTGGATATGGGCGGCTATATCTCCCTGCCCGGCATGGCGATTCTGTTCACCGTGGGCGGTCTGCTGGCCGGTAAAATCAGCGGCTTAAACGGCAAGGAGCTGTTCAACGGCTTCAAAAAGGGCGTAAAAACCATTGCCCCCGCCATCCCCCTGATTTTCTTCATTCTGGCCATTACCTATATTCTCAGCGAGGGTATGATTATCCACACCATCCTCAATTATGTGTACGGTCTGCTGCAGGGCGTTTCTCCCTATTCCGCCGTTCTGCTGCTGTTTGCCTTTATTGTGGTGCTGGAGTTCTTCATCGGCTCCGGCACGGCCAAGGCCTTTTTGATTATGCCCATTGTGGCACCTCTGTCCCAGTTAATCGGTATTTCCGGCAACACGGTGGTGCTCAGCTTCTGCATGGGGGACGGCTTTACCAACCTGCTTTACCCCACCAGCGGCATCATGATTATTGCCATCGGTCTGCTGAATATTTCCTACGGCAAGTGGCTCAAATTCACATGGAAGCTGTTTTTGGCCGAGGGTCTGCTGGCGGTGGCCGTTATGCATTTTGCCATTATGATTAATTACGCATAAGGAGCGGCAGAACATGTTACAGTTTCATGAAAACGGAAAATTCACCATTCTCTGCTTCGGTGACTTGCACGAAAGCAATAATTTTGACGGCGAGGGCAAGGTGCGCTTCAATGATATGAAGGCACTTATGGAGGCCGCGCTGAACGAATTCCAACCCGACCTTTGCGTGTATATGGGCGATAACTGCAGCACAAGGGGGCTGGATACCGAAGAGGGGCTGGCAGCCTACCGTAAAACGGTGGATGCCATTACCGAATCCGTCAGACGGCGCAATATTCCCTTTGCCAGCGTATTCGGCAATCACGAGCACGACCACGGCAACGAGGATAAGATACTGGCCACCTATGAGGGGCTTCAGGGCTGCCTGATGCGCAACGATGCCCCCGAAATCACGGGCTATGCCAATTACAGCGAGCCCATTCTTTCCTCCGACGGAAAGCGCACGGCCTTTCAGCTTTGGTTTATGGATTCCAACAATGTGTACCCCGACCAATCGGTTTCCAAATACGATTGGGTCAAGCAGGATCAGATTCACTGGTATGAGAAAAAGGCGGCGGAATTAAAGGCACAAAACGGCGGTGAGAGTGTGCCCGCGCTGCTGTTTCAGCACATTCCCGTGTGCGAGGAATATGAACTGACCAGAAAGGCGCATTTTTGGGAGATTCCCGTGGCTGTGCGGGGCTGCAACACCAAAGAGCACACATTTTATGTGCTCAAAAAAGGCATACAGGGGTATCTGGGCGAAGGCCCCTGCTCCCCCGACCTGAACGCCGGCCAGTTTGAAAGCTGGAAAAAAACGGGGGACATCATCGGCGCCGTGTTCGGCCATGACCACATGAATGATTTTTGCGGCACGGTGGACGGCATTGCGCTCATGCAGTGCAAGACCGCCGGCTTCGGCTGCTACACCGACGGGTGCAGAAGCGGCGTGCGTGTGATTACACTGGATGAGAACAACCCCCGTACCTTCCAAACCGAAATGAAGCATTTCAAGGAATTCGGGTTAAGAAGTCAGCTTCTGAATTGGGAATTCCGCAACCTGACCGACCGCCAAAGCATCAATCTTACCATCGGCACCCGTGTGGCGGCGGGAGTTGCCGCGGCAGCGGGCATCGGTTACGGCATTTCCAAGCTTATTAAAATGAAAAAGTAAGTCAATATAAAGACGGAACGCAATCATAAAATGAAAAAACCTCTGTGCATCTGCTCATAACCGGGCAAAGGCACAGAGGTTGTTTTTTGCTTTGAATCAGCCCAGCAGGGCTTTGGCCTGTGTTAACTGCACATCCTTTTCGGCGGGCACCAGCCACAGGCAGGGGCTGGCATCCACGGCTGCTTCACACAGGTGGGTGGGCTCAAGGCCCACGGTGTCATACACGCTGTTGGGGTTATAGGGCTCGATTCGGGCAACGCTCAGAATTACGGCATCCCCGTTATCCAGCGGGAAGGCCTTTTGGGCGGTGCCGATGCCCTTGGTGGTTATGCCCACCAGATAGGCGGAGCTGATATCCCGCAAATCGCAGGCGAACAGCTCGGCGGGGCCTGCGGTGGCGCTGTTGATGAGCACGGCAAAGGCGGTGTTGACGGAGCCGCTTTCGGCGGTGTAGGTATCCACCTTGTTGCCTTTTTTGTCATAGGTGGTGGCAAGGGCCTGACTGCCGGAGGGGGCGGGCACCAGCACATCCAGCGTGGCGGCGGCGTATTGCACCGTGCCCTCGCTTGTGCCCCGCAGGTCAATAATATAACTGCCTGCGCCCTGCTCCTTGAGCTTATCCACGGCGTTTTCAAATTCGGCGGGGGTGTTTTGGAAAAAGCCGTTGATTTTGATGTAGCCGTAGCTCTCCTGCAGCTGATACACCACGGAGGGCACGGTAAAGCCCATCATGGGCTCCACCGTGTATTCGATGCCGCTGCGGATATACAGAATTTTTACACTGGAGAGCTTGTCGCCGTACAGCTGGCCGGTAAGGGTGCTGTAATTCTTGGCGGTCACGGCGGTGCCGTTGATTTCGGAAATCACATCCCCCTGCTGCAGCCCGGCGGTGGCGGCGGGGCTGTCCTCATACACATAGGCCACCTGCAGCACCCCTTGCAGAGGGTCAAAGTAGGTTTCTATGCCGATGCCGGTCAGGTCACCCTTCAGGCGGGCGGTGTAGTCGGCATATTTTTCGGAGGAGAGGTAGCGGCTGTTGCTGTCGCCCAGGCCGTTCACATAGCCCTCCACCAAAGCGGAGGTGATGTGGGAGGCGCGGTCATCCGCATTGCCGTAGAAATAGTTGGAAACCAGCCGGTCTATTTCGTCTATGGCGTAGGAGGCGGAGTCGCGCAGCGAAAGGTTGGTGATGATTTTGTTGTATACGTTTTTGGAAACTGCCATGGTGATGGCGAAGGTGACGGTGACGGAGAGAATCATCAGCGCCAGCGTCAGCCCAAGGGAGATTTTTTTGTTCATACAGGCACATCCTTCCGGAATACGGGCACCTTTCAAAGGCAAAACGGATTTGAACACTATATGCCTTAAAAAGCGATTATTACGCACATGCGGGCGTTTTTTACCCTGAAATCCGATGAAAAAGTGTGAAAAAGGGCTGCGGGGTTTCCTCACAGCCCTTTTTAGTTTTGGAGATGATTATTTGCTTACGTAGTTGGCGGGATTCACGCGGGAAACGGAGCCGTCCTCATTCTTTATTCTGACCTCGAAGTGGACATGGTAGCCGGTGGTGTTGCCGGTCAGACCGATGGCGCCGATTTGCTGACCCTGGCTGACGATATTGCCCTCGCTTACGGTCAGGTAAGCGCAGTGTGCGTAGAGGGTCATAATACCGTTGCCGTGGTCAATCACGCAGTAGTTGCCGAAGCCGGAGTTATAGCCGCCGTTATTGTAGGCCATAATGACGGTACCGCTCTGTGCGGCCACGATTTTTTTGCCGCTGGAGATGTTGTTGCCGCTGGAATCGCGCACCACAATGTCCATGCCCTTGTGAGGCGTGCCGTCGGAGTAATAGCCGTAGGCGCAGGAAACATAGGAGTTGCTGTAAGGCACGGGCCAGATGAGGCCGCTGCTGGAGCGTCTGTCGATGTATTCGGGAGGAACCTCTTCACCCTGCGAGGAACCGTGGGTGGCGATGTAGTTATCGATTTCGCGGGAGAGGGCTTCCTTCTCCTCATACTGGCGCTTGATCTGCGCCTTGTAGGCGGCGCTGTCTTTATCAAGGCCGTCCAGAATATCGTTAACCTCGGCATATTTGCTGTTCAGGGAGTTCTGCTTGCCCTGAGCGGCATCCACGCTGTTCTGCAAATCGTTCTGATTGCTTTCCAACTGGCTCATTTTGGAATCGAGCTGGCTCTTCTTCAGTTCCAGTTCGGTTTTCTTGTGGTTGGCTTCCTTCTTCAGGGCATCCAGCTCCTCGGCGCGCTTGGCAAGGTCATCAATCAGGGCGGCGTCACTTTCGGTGGCGCGCTCCATCAGCTCCGCGCGGGAGAGGAAGGTGGAAAGGTCATCGGAGGTCAGCAAAATCTCAAGGATGGAGGCGTTGCCGCCGCTCATGTAGTCCTCACGCACACGCTCCAGCACGGCATCCTGGGTTTCCTCGGACTCCTGCTGAGCACGCTCAATATCCTCTTCCAGTGTTTTGATGGTGTTCTCCACATCGGAAATGGTGGCGGAAAGAGAGCTGATTTGGGGCTGAAGCTCATTGATGCTGCCGTTGAGCACATCCATGCGCTTGTCTAAAAGAGACAACTGGCTCTTGATATCGGAAATCTGGCTGTTGATGGTTTTCAGCTTGCTTTCGTTGGTGCTGATATCATTCTGCACGCCCTTCAGAGCCTTCTCGTTTTTGGCAATGGATTTTTCGAGGGCGGCGTATTGGTCCTGCATATCTTCCAAAGACTGCTCGGCAGAAGCAAAGGGGAGCATGAAGGGGGTAAGCGCCATGGCGAGCACAAGGGTGCAGGCAATCAAACGGAAAAATGTCTTTTTACTCTTAAACATCTTCAAGTTCCACAAACTTCCTTTCTTTGAGATATTTGCGAATGGAATTGGCACTTCCGAACACGCCGGAGAAAAGACCCAGAGCGAGGAAAGCGACCAGAATGAAGGGCAGGTAACTCAGAATGTTCACGGCACTGCCGGTGAGCAGGCCCGCACTGCTGAGCAGGTATTTGGCTGCCAGCGTGTAAACACCCCACACGCCGCCCGTGGCGAGAATGGCGGAGATGATGCCTATCAGCACGCCCTCTACCAGGAACGGCCACCGGATAAAGCGGTTGGTGGCACCCACGCTCTTCATGATGCTGATTTCCAGCCTGCGGCTGAACATGGTGATTTTGATGGTGTTGGATATAATGAAAAGAGAAACAAGGAAAAGCAGACCGATGATAACGCCGCTGATGTAGGTGATGGTGTTGCGGGCCTTTGCCAGCTTGTCGGCAAGGTCGCCGTTCTGGCGCACGCGCATCACGTTATCCAGCTTTTTGATTTCGGAAACGGTTTGCTTGAACCGGGTCATATCCTTTACGGTGACCTTGTAGGCATCGGGCAGGGGGTTGTCCAGCCCTTCCAGATATTTGCCGGAGTCGCCCATGCTGTCGATAATATCGCTGTAGGCCTGACCGCGGCTGATGAATTCGCATTTTTCCACATTGGGGATTTCCTGCAGGCTCAGCTCCAGCACGGTAACGGCCTGGGTATCTGCACCGTCCTCAATGTAGACCATAATCACGTTTTCCGCTTCCACGCCGGAAACAAGGGCATCTATGTTCACATAAATCATGTAGGCAATACCCATAAGGAACATGCAGCTGAACAGCACGGTAACGGAGGCCAGCGTCATCAGCTTGTTGACCCGCAGGTTGCGGAAGCCCTCTTTTGTAAGGTAGCCTAAACTCATACTTCCTTTTTTCATTGCTGCTCACCTCCCGGGGTAAATTCGGCCTGAGGCACATCGGCCATGATTTTCGGAGGCGCGGCAAAGGGCTCTTCCACCGGAGCGGGGGCGCTGCTGATTTCGGCAGCGGCGTTGATGTGAGCCGTGGCAATGTCGCTGATTAAGGGGCCGCCGTCGGAGACGACCTCGCCTTTATCAAGGATGATAACGCGGCGGTCAAAGCTGCGCACCAGCTCGTGCTCGTGGGTAACCATGATGATGGTGGTGCCCGCCTCGTTCAGTTTCATCAGCAGCTCCACAATCTCGTAGCTCATCTGCGGGTCCACATTGCCGGTGGGCTCATCGGCAATAATGATTTCGGCGTTGTTGGCAAGGGCGCGGGCCAAGGCCACACGCTGCTGCTCACCGCCCGAAAGCTCGTTGGGGTAGTTCCTTGCCTTCTGGGGCAGGCCCATCAGGCTGAGCACATAGGGAACACGCTTGCGTATTTTCTTCTCCTTGGTGCCGATAACGCGCATGGCAAAGGCAACGTTATCAAAAACGGTCATGGTGGGAATCAGGCGGAAATCCTGAAACACCACGCCCAGCTTGCGGCGGAAGTAAGGAATCTGTCTTTTTTTAATGGTATTAAGCTCAACGCCGTCCACCGTAATGGTGCCGTGGGAGGGAACCTCCTCGTGCATCATCAGCTTTAAGAATGTGCTTTTGCCTGCGCCGGAGGAACCGACCACAAACACGAACTCACCTTTTTCGATGGTGATGTTCACATCTTTTAAAGCCGTGGTGCCGTTGTCATACCTTTTCGTGACATTTTTAAATTCAATCACAACGGTTTTTACCTTTCAATGAATTTCCCCTTTTGCCGCGGCAAAAGCGCCGGGGGCGGGGAGTGTGGAAAAGCGGAATTCTTTTTATTTCGAATGATAATATTCTTGCCGTAATATCCTTATGAAAGCACGAAAGTCCGCAGCCGTTGATTTCTTGCGAAAATCAAGGGAAAACGGACTGTATCGTATAAGGTTTTCAGAATTTTACAGGGCGGGAATCCAGATATTTTTTTACCATCAGGGCAACTTTAAATACGATGGCGTCGTCGAACCCTCTCAAATCAAGGCCGGTGAGTTTTTTGATTTTTTCAAGCCGGTACACCAGCGTGTTGCGGTGAACAAACAGCTTGCGGGAGGTTTCGGAAACATTCAGGTTGTTCTCGAAGAATTTCTGAATGGTGAACAGGGTTTCTTGGTCCAGATTTTCGATGGAGCCCCGCTTGAACACCTCGCGCAGGAACATTTCGCACAGGGTGGTGGGGAGCTGATAAATCAGGCGGGCAATGCCCAGATTTTCGTAGCTGATGATGGTTTTTTCGGTATCGAATACCTTGCCCACCTCCAAAGCGATCTGAGCCTCCTTGAAGGAGTGAGCCAGCTCCTTGATGCCCTCCACCGTGGTGCCGATGCCCACAAGGGCGTGGGTGTAAACCTCGGTGTTGAGGGAGTCGGAAATGGAGCGGGCCAGCTTTTCAAGGTCGCGGATGTCGGTGCCGGCGCGCACTTCCTTGACAATGGCAATATCCATCTCGTTGATGTTCACCACAAAATCCTTGTTTTTGTCGGGGAACAGGTTCTGGATGGTGTCAAATACGGTGGCGTCGTTGTGGTCCTCCACGCGCACCAGCAGCACCACGCGGGACACGTCATTGTTGAAACGCAGCTCGCGGGATTTCACATAGATATCGCCGGGCAGGATGTTGTCAAGAATCACGTTCTTGATGAAGTTGCCCCGGTCAAATTTTTCGTCGTAATATTGTTTGATATTTTCAAGGGAGACACAGCAGACGGAGGCGAATTTGTCGGCGGCTTCGTCGGTGCCCTCCACAAACACGGCATACTCTGCCTGGGTGTGGGAGGCGAAGCTGCGGAAGGAGCAGCCGTCAATCACATGAAGCTCGTTGTCGGCAAACACCTCGGCGGAGGAGGAGATGACCTCCCCTATTTTGCCCAGCTCACTGCAGGAGATGATGGTGCCGGAAACGTCAATCACGCCTACGGTTCTGCCGATGGCATCACGCATCTGGTGAATCAGACCCTGAAAAAGTCGGTTGGACATAGTTCTCATACCCCTTATTGTGTAATGATTGTTTGCGGTTTATACAAATTGACATATCGGGATGTATACATTTTACACAATAAAGGCTTCCATTGCAATAGAAAACCTATGAAAAACTGCTTTTTTTTAAAAAAATTGCACTTTTTTGTTATTACTCCCCGTTTTTTAACCCGAAATTTGTTCACTATTGCTATTGGCACGGCTTTGTATAAAATGCACATATGTTGTGCATATATTTCTTATCGGGCATAAAAAGCACCTTATTTTCCGATTTGAATCTGCGATTCTTTGGAGCTTTTGACAAACAAAACACGGGAATGATACAGCGAAAGCTGCTAACAATAATAGCAGACAAACGGGAAAAATGTGTGAACAAATTCGAAAAAGTTCGAAAAGTTTTTACTTTTTTTCGGAAAAGCCTTTCCAAAAGGAAAAGAAAATGCTATAATCCTACAGAATTGGGTTAGTGTGTCACAACAATGTTTGTCGAAATAGAGAATCTTTAAAGAAGGGTCGGAAAGCCAAAGTGGAAAAGATAGTCATTAACGGCGGCCACGCACTTCACGGAACCGTAAATATCAGCGGCGCAAAAAATGCCGCTGTTGCCATAATTCCCGCTACCGTTCTCTGCAGCGATGTCTGCGTTATCGAGAATGTTCCCTCCTCTATCAGCGATGTTACCATGATGATGCGCATTCTCGAATCCATCGGTGCCGAGGTTACACTGGTTAACAAAAGCACGCTTCGTGTGGATTCCCGCGGCGTCAATTCCTTTGACGTTTCTTACGAAATGACCAAGCATTTAAGAGCCTCCTACTATCTGTTGGGTGCTCTGTTGGGCCGATACAGCCGCGCCCGTGTGGCCATGCCCGGCGGCTGCGACCTGGGTGTTCGCCCCATTGACCAGCACATCAAGGGCTTTGAGGCGCTGGGTGCCGAAATCTCCATTGAGGAGAATGCCATTGTGGATGCCGCAGCCGAAAATCTGCGCGGCAATCATGTGTACCTTGACGTGGTCTCCGTGGGTGCCACCATCAACGTGATGCTGGCCGCCGTCAAAGCCAAGGGCTTAACGGTGATTGAAAATGCCGCCAAGGAGCCCCATATCGTTGACCTTGCCAACTTCCTCAACTCCATGGGCGGCGATGTGAGAGGCGCCGGTACCGATACCATCAAAATCAGGGGCGTGGAGGAGCTTCACGGCTGTAATTACTCCATTATCCCCGACCAGATCGAGGCGGGCACCTATATGCTGGCCGCCGCCGCCACCAACGGCGATGTGATTATCAATAATGTGATTCCCAAGCATCTGGAATCCATCTCCACCAAGCTGGAGGAGTGCGGCGTTACCGTGGAGGAATTCGACGAATGCATCCGCGTGTGCGGCAACGGCAGACCGGGCCGCTGCAACATCAAAACCATGCCTCACCCGGGCTTTCCCACCGATATGCAGCCCCAGATGGCCGTGCTGCTTGCTCTGGCAAAGGGGACAAGCATCATCTCCGAGGGCATTTGGGAAAACCGCTTTCGCTATGTAGAGCAGCTGACCCGTATGGGTGCCTCCATTCAGGTGGACGGCAAGCTGGCTGTGATTGAGGGCGTGGAGGGCCTCAAGGGCGCTCCCGTCAGAGCAGACGATCTGCGTGCCGGTGCGGCTATGCTGATTGCGGGTCTGGTTGCCAACGGCACCACCGAAATCGAGGATATCCAGCACATTGACAGAGGCTATGAAGACCCTGTCGAAAAGCTGAGAGGGTTGGGCGCCGATATCAAAAGGGTGGATTTTCCCTCACCCGAGCGCGCCAATCAGGTTGGCTGAATGAGATAATAACGGCGGGGTAACGGATTACCCCGCTTTTTTCTGTATTGACGGAGAGTAAATCTCTTTTGCCTTACCGAAATTAACCGAAAGGAACGCGGCATACGCTATGGCAAAATTCTGTTCCCTTTTCTCCTCCAGCAGCGGCAACTGCACCTACATCGGCTCCTCCTCGGGAGGGATTCTGGTGGATGTGGGCGTGAGTGCCAAGCGGGCGGAGAACGCTCTATCCGAAATCGGGGTTTCGCCCCAAAGCATTCAGGGGATTTTTGTGACCCATGAGCACACCGACCATATCAGCGGCGTGCGGGTGTTTGCCTCCCGCTACGGCATCCCTGTTTTTGCCACCCCCGGCACCCTGCGGGGGATGGAAAGGGCCGGTGCCCTCAACGAAAAAACGGAGGCCTTTGAAGTGAATCCCCGGGGCACGGCGGCAGGTGATTTGTGCGTGACTCCCTTTGCCACCTCCCACGATGCCCGTCAAAGCTGCGGCTACACCGTCACCACGGGGGACGGCAAAAAGCTGGCTGTCTGCACCGACCTTGGGGTGATGACCGATGAGGTGAAGCAGGCGGTTACGGGCAGCGACCTGATTTTGCTGGAATCCAACCACGATGTGAATATGCTGCGAAACGGCCCTTATCCCTATGAGCTCAAGCGCCGCATTTTATCCGATATCGGCCACCTGAGCAATGAGGCCTGCGCCGATGCGGCGGTGGAACTGATGGAAACGGGCACGGTGCGCTTTTTGCTGGGCCACATGAGCAAGGAGAACAACTTCCCGCCTCTGGCACTGGAAACCACCCGGGCCGCCATGAAGATGGCGGGGGCCGAGGAAAACCTCGACTACCTTCTGGAGGCGGCTGCCGGCACCTTACATATGATTACATTCTGAAAAACCTTTCTCTGCGAGGGGATACCGATGCTGAACATCAAACTGATTTGTCTGGGAAAACTCAAGGAGCAATACCTGCGGGATATGTGCGCCGAATATCAGAAGAGATTGGGCGGATATTGCAAATTCACCCTTCATGAGCTGAGCCCAGAGCGGCTGCCCGATGACCCCTCCCCGGCACAGATTGCCGCCGCCCTGCAAAAGGAGGCAAAGCAGATTACGGCTTTGCTGAACCCGGACGACAAGGTGATGGCCATGTGCATTGAGGGCAAGATGATGTCCTCCGAGGCTTTGAGCAAAAAGCTGGAGGATTATGCCGTGGGCGGCAGCGGCAGTGTGGCCTTTATCATCGGCAGCTCCTTCGGCCTTGACCCGGCGGTAAAGGCCCGGGCGGATGTGCGCCTTTCCATGAGTCCCATGACCTTTCCCCATCAGCTGGCAAGGGCCATGCTGATGGAGCAGATTTACCGGGCCCTGTCCATTTCCGCAGGGTCGAAGTATCACAAATAAAGAAATCGCTGTTTATGATTTCCGCCTCCGATTGGGAACGGGGGCGGATTTTTCTTTTACCCGGCAGACCTTCCGGGTGCCCTCCTTCGGCACAATGGCATAGTTTTATCGGGAAAAGCGGTTGATTTTGTGTTAGTTGACAAAGATTACCGAAAAGCCGCTTTTTCTTGAAAAACCGCTTGCATAAAGAAGGGAAAATGGCTAAAATAGATACGGTTATAAAACTGAAAACATTTATATGGAGGTAAATACCATGTCAGTTAAAGTAGCAATCAACGGCTTTGGCCGCATCGGTCGTCTCGCATTCCGTCAGATGTTCGGCGCAGAAGGTTATGAAATCGTTGCCATCAACGATCTTACCAAGCCCTCTATGCTTGCTCATCTTCTCAAATACGACACCGCTCAGGGCGGTTACTGCGGCAAGATCGGTGAAAACCTTCACACTGTTTGCGCCGACGACGATGCCAACACCATCACCGTAGACGGCAAAACCCTTAAGATTTACGCCGAGAAAGACGCTAACGATTGCCCCTGGGGCGAGCTTGGTGTTGACGTAGTTCTTGAGTGCACCGGTTTCTACTGCACCAAAGATAAGAGCATGGCTCACATCAATGCCGGTGCCAAGAAGGTTGTTATCTCTGCTCCCGCAGGCAACGACCTCAAGACCATCGTTTTCTCCGTTAATAACGATACTCTTACCGCTGATGATCAGATCATCTCCGCTGCTTCCTGCACCACCAACTGCCTTGCTCCCATGGCTAAGGCTCTTAACGATTACGCTCCCATCCAGAGCGGTATCATGAGCACCATCCACGCCTACACCGGCGACCAGATGATTCTTGACGGCCCCCATCGCAAGGGTGACCTTCGCAGAGCCCGCGCAGGCGCTGCCAACATCGTTCCCAACTCCACCGGCGCTGCCAAGGCTATCGGCCTTGTAATCCCCGAGCTCAACGGCAAACTCATCGGCTCCGCTCAGAGAGTTCCCGTTCCCACCGGCTCCACCACCATCCTTACCGCTGTTGTTAAGGGCGAGAATGTTACCAAAGAGGGCATCAACGCCGCTATGAAGGCTGCTGCTTCCGAGTCCTTCGGCTACAACGAGGATCCCATCGTTTCCTCCGACGTTATCGGCATGAAGTTCGGCTCCCTGTTCGATGCTACCCAGACCATGGTTTCCGATATGGGCGACGGTCTCTATCAGGTACAGGTTGTTTCCTGGTACGACAACGAGAACAGCTACACCAGCCAGATGGTTCGCACCATTAAGTACTTTGCTGAGCTTGCATAAGTGAAGGCAAATAACTGAACAAAAAGCAGGGGTAATTCACATTGCTCCTGCTTTTCTTTTCGCCGGGCAGAGCCGCTGCTCGAATCAAATGTATTTTTTTCGGCAAAGGGGGAAGAAGTATGTCGGTTGAACGACTGGATAAACTGGTATCGCTGAATTGCGGCGTATCCCGCCGGGATGCCCGTAAATTGATAAAAGAGGGCAAGGTTTCCGTTAACGGCGAGTTGGCTTTGAAGGCCGAAACCGCCATTGACCCCGAAAAGGACGGCATTGCCGTGGAGGGTTACCGGTTCACCTTGCGGGAGCATGTCTACATTATGCTCAACAAGCCGGAGGGGGTCATCAGCGCCTCCGCCGACCC
Organism: Acutalibacteraceae bacterium; assembly: GCA_045599985.1. Lineage (GTDB taxonomy): Bacteria > Bacillota > Clostridia > Oscillospirales > Acutalibacteraceae > CAG-177. Next base: position 13,348 of record JAZRWZ010000046.1, read on the forward strand.
CAAAAAGAAAACCGTGGTGGATTTGGTGCCCGATGACCTTCGCCGCCGCAGTCTGTTCCCCGCAGGGCGGCTGGACAGAGATACCACCGGATTATTGATTATTACCGATGACGGGGATTTTACCCACCGTCTGCTTTCCCCCACCCATCATGTTTTCAAAACCTACATTGCCCGGCTGGATTGCCCCATGGCGGAGGAAAAGGCGCAGCTTCTGCGCAGCGGCATAACGCTGGAGGACGGCACGGCCTGCCTGCCCGCCTTTGTCAGAACCTATACGGAAAACGGCAGTCCCTTTGCGGAAATCCGCATTCGGGAGGGCAAGTACCATCAGGTCAAAAAGATGTGCGCCGCCTGCGGCTGCCATGTGGAGGCGCTGCGGCGTGTGGCCATCGGCGCACTGCGGCTGGATGAAAATCTGGCCCCCGG
>JAZRWZ010000047.1:0-1979 GCA_045599985.1 Acutalibacteraceae bacterium
GTGACGGCCTTATCCAACGCGGCGGCGATTTCCTCGGTCATTTTCTCCTGTGCGGTAATGGCATCGCGCACATCCTCGCGGCGCTTTTCCAGATTGCGAAGGTATTCCACACGCTCGGAAATCTGTCGGATAATCTGGTCATCCAGTGTGCCGTGGGCTTCCTTACGGTAGCGGGCAATAAAGGGCACGGTGTTGCCGTCATCCAGAAGCTTAACAGTGTTTTCCACCTGCCAGCGCTGTAATTTGAATTCATTGGTTAATGCGTTACTGATATCCATAAGAACTCCTTATTCTTTACTCTTGATTTGTCTGATGTCGCGGCCCATAAAGAGCAGGGCACGGTAGTTGCCGAGCACCCGGGAGGCAACACGCTTGGTGTATTTCTGCTCCAAATCCCGGATATCCAGATTGGTGCTGATGATAACGGGCTTCCGGCAGTTCAGACGGGTGTTGATGATGTTATAAACGGCGGAAACGGTGAACTGGGTGGTGAATTCGGAACCCAGGTCGTCAATAATCAAAAGGTCACAGTTGAGAATTTCGTCCTCCGCGCCGCTGAATTCATTATCCTTTCCGCTGTTGAAGCGTTCTTTTTCGAGTTTTCGCAGAAGGTTGCTTGCGGAGTCGTAAATTACCTGATACCCGGCGTTGGTCACCTGGGCGGCAATGGCTAAGGTCAGGTGGGTTTTGCCCAACCCGGTTTCGCCGTAGAGGTAAAGATTTTCGGATTCACGGTCAAAATCCTCGGCATAGCAGCGGCAGTACTGATAAACCTGCTCCATGTGGCGGCGGGGCGAAACACCGTATTCCTCGTCCACCTCGGCAGGGTAATAGTCGGTATTGAAGTTGCCGAAGCTGCATTCCCCGGAGCGGGAAACGCTGCCCAGCTTGTTCAGGGCAATCTGCTTTAACAGGGTCTGAAAACATTGGCAGGGCACACCGCTGATGTAGCCCGTGTCATCGCATTTGGGGCAGGTAAAATGAAAATCAAGATAATCGGCGGGATAGCCGTTCTGCTCCAGCAATTCATGAATCCGGCTTTGAATGGCAAGGTTCTTTTGGGACAGGGTTTTCATGAATACTTCCGTTTCTTCCCCCATGCCGATGGCCTTCACCAGCTGGGAAGCGGTGGCGGCAAGCTGATGCTCGGCTTTTTTGATTTCGGGCACCTTGCTCACGGCCTCATTGCGGTGGGCGGCCTGTGCGTCAACGGCGGCTTTGCGCCTTGCGTTCAGTTCGGCAAGGGCAAGGTCAATCACTTCTCTGCTGTAACTCATGATTTCTTCTTCTTTCTTTCGTAATGAAGGTCAGTGCTGACCACGGATTTTTCAAATTCGTTGATATCGTAACTGGTTTTGGAACCTGATTTTTTGGTGCCGGAAGTATTCTGCGCAGTGCCGGAGAGAGGCTTTGCCTTGGCCGCGGCCACATCCTCGGGGGTTTTGATGCCGCTCTGATACCAACTTTGCAGAACCTTATCCATGTACTGGAAACTCATCTTTTGAGTATGGTCCGCCATTTCCTCATAGGCTAAGTAAATCATGGTGCTGTTAAAGCCGTATTCCCTGCACCAGCGGTTGAGATAGGCGGTTTGCGATGTGGTGGGCCGGGGGTTGGTGATGCCCGCCATAGCGGCAAAATCCTTCCAAACGGCATCGGCGGTTTGCAGGGCGCTGATTTTTTCGGCGGCTTTCTCGATGGTGTCGATTTCATGCAGGCCCCAGTCGCGGCTGACAGCAGCAAGGTACGCGTCATTGATTTTGCCGATGGAAAGGCAGTAATCCAGCAGCATGAAAATCACTTCCACCGGCAGACCGTCGTAGTCGTGCATCATCAGCAAAACGCACTGGGTATTGTAGCTGATGGTTTTGCCAAGTTTGATTTGTGCCTCGCGGAACAGACTGCTGATGGCGGGGGATTCCTCAATGCGGGCGGCAATCTCCGAATTGGTGGGCTTGGAATAGGGGGGCAGAGCGTTT
>JAZRWZ010000048.1:0-4417 GCA_045599985.1 Acutalibacteraceae bacterium
ATCGGGTCAATGCTCATTTGATTTTGCTTCACAGCGGGGATATTTATCGTTCTTTTGCTTGTTCCGGAATTGTATTCCGAAAAATAATCGGATTCTGTGATATCAATGTTTTCACTTTGAAGAATCCTTCCGGTCGGTTCAGGTGTATTGCGGTTATGAACAAGAGCAGCTATTATCACACCCAACACAACCAACCCTATCCCCACTAGAACAAGGGTGATTATTTTTTTCCTTTTTTTTGAAAGCAAATCAGCCAAATCCATGCCGGTCACGGGATAAGAACCGTTTGATGAAAATGCGGTTTCCGATAATCGAGATTTTTCTGCTTTAGCTGAAGGTACTTCATCAAGCCCGCAACCCTGCGCATTATTTGCACATTCCGAACCGAGTCCGACTTTTTGCATAAATTGGCTCATTGCATTTTCCGATTCGGCTTCAAAACCGGCAGTATGAGCGTTTTCTGTTTTATTCTCAGTATTTTCATTTGACGACAAGAAATCCAGTCTGTCATTATCCATATTTTACCACTCCTTTTGATATTCACCGGTTATTGCAGTATACAAAACGGGAGAAATCACGAAATCCGGAAATCATGAAACCAATTTCCGCGATTCTGTTTCTTTGGTCGGCATATAATAAGCCGTGCTTGTTTTGCACTGCTATACCGTCGACAGTACTTTCCTCGTTTCTGCTCTTCTTGCTCATAATTATTCAGTCGAATAACATACTGCCATGCAGGGTCATACTCTGCACCGGAAATAATACTGCCATTCGCATTGCAAACAGTATACTTAAATTATATAGAGGGATATGATGGTTGTCAACAATATTCATCAAAGTTAAAAAACCGTAGAGTGGCAATTACAGCCGGATGTTTCTCCGAATAATCAACCTTCTTTTTCTCTCAAGTTGTATCTCCATGCATTCATGCAGTATACAACCGATACTATGACGAAATATCCGGCTATCAGTCGCCGTTTTATGCCCCACGCAAACACACTGCATGACATTGAATCGGTACCCTTCATTTTCCATTACAAAAAACATGCCGCACTTGATAAAAGAATATGAAAATGCTATCATTGATTTATCTAGGTAAAAAAGCCGTGCCAAAGGAGTGAATTTGTATGAAAAGGAAAATAAGCAAGGTATTATCACTGATTTTGGTTTTCTCATTACTGCTCGGTGTAAGAGCGGGCGCAGTCGGTAAAAAAGCCTTTGCCAATCCCCTTGAAAAAGCCGAAAACGAGGTGCGTTTTTCAACCGAGCTTTCGGGCAGCATTGCCGAGGATATTGAAATCCTCGGTGTAACGGTTCTGCCCCACACCAAATCGGGCAATGTGCAGTTTAACAGCTCCGACTCTAACTCAACAAACGAAAAAATCGGCGCTGTTGTGAACATATTCCTGAAAAACAAAACATCCGGGGATATTTATCCCCAGGTGAAGCTGGGCGGCAAAACGGCCTGCGAATATCTGGATACCTACCCCCAGCAGATAAGCTGGGCCTCCACCCCCGATACCAGAGCTTCCCGCAAATACGACAAGGAGCTCAGCAGCGAGTTTGACGGGTTTATTCCCATCACCGCTCACATCCCTGCCGGGGCGGTCGACTGCTACTCCTTCAACATTACCGACGGCAGCCTGATTTATGACGGCGTTTCCCTTGAAATCACCGCAAACGGCAAAAGCGGCAGCATGACCCTTTATGCCGACTACCCCTATGTGAGCATAGACAGGATTCAGTGGAGTTCCTCCTACAATGACAAATGCTTTCCCGATACCTTCACCTATTACCTGAATAACCGCTCCTCCCGGGAGGCAAAGGTGAATTACATCAAGATTTATGACGGCACACAGGCTTACTATCTCCACTACTGGAACGAATCGAAGACCGAGAACATCACCGAGGGTCTGATTTCGGTTGAGGCAGCCAATGTGGGCTTCGGTCAATGCAAGCTTTCCTCCCCCGTCATATTCCGGGAGCATCTGCTGGAATTCAACATAACAAACGGCAGCAGAACCTATTCCCTCATCTACAAATTCAAGCCCTTCATTTATGATTTTGATATCTCCGTAGGCTGGGCAGGTGACGATATCGAAAACGAAAGCTACATCAAAGCCATCTCCTCCTTGCATTTCAATACCGTTATCGGTGCCTGCGGCAGCAGCTATTACCTGCGCGACGAGGCCTTCCGCAAGCAGTACCCCATCAAGGTATTCGGCTATGTGGAAAGCGCACCCGTCAGCAACACCATGACGGTTGAAAACGGCGTTGTCACCTGCTATGACATTGACGATATTCACGCCGCCCTACCCTTCGGCGAGCCTCAGCTGAGCGATTCCGAGGGGAAATACCAGCCCATGCGCGTATACAATAAACTGCTGATGTACCGCAATTCTCCTTACCCCACCAACATCACCCTCACCCACGAGCCCGCTTTTTACCGCTTTGCCGGGCTTTCGGATTTTTGCCACTACGATGCCTACCGGGTGGTTGCTCCGTTTTCGGATGCGTGGTTCAAATACACCTCCTACACAGCGGAGAATAAATTCGCCGTTTACTGGGGCGCTCCCCTTGAAACTACCGGCGATTACATGCGTTCACTGGCAGCCATGAACAAGCCCAATCCCGTTGCCGCCTGGACTCAGGGCGCAAATATCTGGGACTCCTTCCCCCGGTTCACCAAACAGACGGAATACATGGATTCCCCCAACCCCTATGAGCTGCGTGTGCAGGCCTATCTCAACGCCGCAAACGGCGCAAACTCCCTGTACTGGTTTAACATTGACGGAACGGATTTGCTTTACCTGAAGGAAAGCAGCCTTGAAATGATGTTTGTCAACCGTGAATTCACGGTTATCGGCGACTATCTCGCCAAACAGATTCCTTATTGGTACGAAAGAAGCGGACATCTTGACCAAAATGTAAATATCGGCCCGGATTACGCCCTTTTGTTTGCGACAGACCTCAATTACAAAATCCGTGACGGCCAATATAAATACACCGGCACCAAGGGTGAAAAAACTCTGAAATTTGAAATTCCCGATTCCCTTGCCGATTACACCGAGATTGTCAAAATCACAAAAGACGGCGTTGCCCCGTGCGCCGGCACATATGCCGATAACACCGTTACCCTTACCGACCGGGTGGATATGACAGCCGTGTATGTGCTGGGCTATGACGGGCTATACGAAAAGCTTGCGGAGAAATATAAAACGGTTGTCGAAGGCGAAACCTTTAACATCTACACCGATGAATCCGCTTTTGACGAGCTGCAGAGCGACTATGGCTATAGCGATGACGAGCCTTACAAGCCCGAAAACGCGGTAAGAAACAAGCTGCTTTACCTCTTCTTCATGCCCTTGGTAAGAATATTGGAGAGCATTGCCAAGGTGCTTCTTTGGATTGTATTTGCCTTTTGATGTAAGATTATCCTCTGCCATTTCGCGGCATAAGAATTTCTCATAAAGAACAGGGGAAATATTGTAATAACCGATACAAAAGTCATCCCCCCGGCCTGCGGTGTGCAAGCCGGGGGGATATTCGTTATTTTATCGGGAATTCAGGAAATCAAAGGTTGATACCAATCAGGCCGAGCAGCCATTTGAAACCGCTTGCAATCAGGTCAAGCAGGTTTCTGATGTGCCATACAAGAGCATCCCAGAAGGTGTAGGAAACTTCGATTTCGATTTCTTCCGAAATATCGGTGCCTTCAAGGGTGGCGGTAATGGTTGCCTTGCCCTTGCCTACTGCCTTAAGGTTGCCGTCTTCGTCAACGGTAACAACCTTTTCGTTGCTGCTGGTGTAGATGATTCTGTTGGTTGTGCTTTCTGCGTTTACGGGAGCAGTTTCTCTGTAACCGAGCTGAATATCAAGGTCGGGAACAGTGAAGCCTTCCTCCTGCTGCTTGTGCTCAACCGCTGCAAGGCCGTTATCCTTTGCGGTGTCAACATCATCAAGGTTGGTAGCGGAGTTAATAGCTTCCTTTGCATCCTCAACAAGCTGTTTTACGTCATCGGTGGCGTCTTCGCCTGCAAGGGCTTCAACTGCCTCAATAGCGGCTGCCTTTGCATCGGCAAGCTCTTTTTCGGCTGCCTCTGCTGCTTCCTCTGCGGCGGCTTTCTTATCTGCAACAGCGGTGAGGCTTGTGGCGTTGTCCATATCCTCTATTGCTGCTTCAAAAACGGCTTTTGCATCATCGGCAACGGCTTTTTCCTCTGCCTCGGCAAGGTCTGCCTTTGCGTTCTCGATTGCTTCTGCAAGAGCTTCGTCGGCATCGGCGGCGTTCTCAAGACCGTCAGCCTTTGCGGCTGCTGTGTCGGTGAGGTTGGTTGCCTTTTCAACATCGGCAATAGCCTCGTCAATAGCTGCCTTTGCTTCGTCGGAAACAGCTTCTGCTTTTGCTTTTTCAAGA
>JAZRWZ010000049.1:0-21622 GCA_045599985.1 Acutalibacteraceae bacterium
ATATGTTCCCAACCTGCGCAAGATTGCGGAGGCCCTTGTGGCAGCCTCCGGCGAAGAAATCGATGTCAGCCCCATGACCGACGAACAGCTGCTTGCCCTTGTGATGAACTGTGATGACGTTGCCGCCGCCGTGCTGAAAGACCTGCTGAGCATGCACATTGAGTTCGTATACAAAGACGGCACGCTGGTAAATGTGCGGGTTCTTACCCTGAACCAGTTCACCGGGCAATATACGGATCGTATGTTTGACCTGACCGGGGACCTCGGCATGAAGTTCAAGGCCATTGAAAGCCCCGCCAAGGATTCCGCTTTCAAATCCCAGTTCTTTGCCATTGACCTGACCGGTCTGCTCTCCTCCCTGCTTCGCGGTATCATCGGCTGATTTTATCCTGAATTCCAAGGCCCCGCCCTCCCCGGGCGGGGCATTTTACCGTATAATTGCCCGATTGGCTTGTTTTTACAGCGGGTATGTGTTAGTATTACCTCATATATTTCAAGGAGGTTTCCGATATGAAAAAAGCATTGGCCTTTCTGCTGGCCGTAGCCACCCTGCTTGCCGCCGCTGCGGCACCGTCCTTCGCCCTTCAGAAGGAGGAGGCAAACCTTATCGCACCCTCTGCCGCAGCCGTTGACTACACTGTTACCGGCCCCTATGACAATGTGGACTGGAGCACCTGGGGCGCTTACAAATTCCAGCCCCACTGCCACACCAACGCCAGCGACGGATACATGACCATCAAGGATGCTATTCAATGGGACTATGACCTTGACTACGATGTGGTGGCCATTACGGACCACGGCACCCTGAACCGGGGCTGGAACAAGGCCCCTCAGCTGGTGGATATCATGCGCCTTATCAAGTATGAGCGCACTCAGATGGCACCCATCGACCCCATTCCCGACGATGAATATCAGCAATACCTCAACGGCACCCACGCCACCACCGAGGGCAATGTGAGAACAAGCCAAAACGGCATGCTGGATGTGCCTCTGGGCATTGAGCTGAATCTGGCCACCCCGAAATGCGACTGCCACCTGACCGGCTACTGGAGCGAATACGGTCAGGGCTATGCCGGTGTTTACGGCGACTATGAAACTCCCTCCAAGGGCGTTATGAAGGCGGGCGGCATCTCCATGCTCTCCCATGTGGGTGAATATGTGTACCCTGAAAAGGATACCGTTAACCACACCGGGCAGAAGATTGACGAATATTTCGTAAATAAATTTGCCCGCATCTTCCTTGACTGCAAGGGCTCCAGCGTTGGCATGGGCATCAACTCCGCCACCGATTGTCACACCCGCTGTGACCGAATTCTGTATGACCAGATTCTGCAAAAGACCATTCCCAACGGCGTTATCCCCTGGGGTTTCTCCTTCTCCGACTCCCACAATGTACCCTCCCGCAACGATGCCTACACCATGCTGCTCATGCCCGTGTTTGACCTTGACCATGTGCGCACCGCCATGGAAACGGGCGCTTCCTTCAGCGTTTCCCACTTCTCCTACGGTGTGGAGCTTAACGGCATGCCCGAAATGCCCGCTTTCTTTGAGGACGGATTTACCGAGGATCAGGTGAACTGGCGCTCCAACAACACGCCCCTTATCACCTACATGAACACTGATAATGAGGCCGATACCATCACCGTGGAGGGCACGGATTTTGACCAGATTACCTGGGTTTCCAACGGCAATGTGATTCTGCGTGAATCCGTTGAGAACGGCAAAGCCACCCTCGACCTGCACAGCAACGAGCTGCTTGACGAGCCCTCCTTGTTCATCCGCTTTTATGTGACCGGCAAGGACGGCATCTGCTACTCCCAGCCCATGGTGCTCACCCGCAACAATGAAACCTTCGCCCCCGTGGAAGTGCCCAAAACCCACGACACCTCCACCTTCCTGAGAACTCTTGTTACCGTGCTGGACTGGGCCATTTTCAAGTGGAGCCCCATCGTCTGGGCCTTCAAGATTTTTGCCATGGGTTACAACCCCTTCCAGTGGGTTGTGGGCAAATAATCCCGTCATGCTTTAATGTTAAAGCTGCCGGAGGCACCCGAAAGGATGCTCCGGCAGTTCTTTATTTTTGCAAATTAACATCATATTGAAAAAGCACCGATATTATGCTACAATAACGGTGTTATTTTTGGGGTTACCCCGAGGGAGGAATCAGCGTGCACCTGCAGGAATCCGGCGAAATGTATCTGGAAACCATCTACATCCTTTCCCAGAAGCAGGCCGTGGTGCGTTCTTTGGATGTTGCCGACTATATGCACTACTCCAAGCCCAGCATCAGCCGGGCCGTTGGCCTGTTAAGGAATGCCGGCTATGTTGTGATGGATAAAGACGGCGCCCTCACGCTGACAGCGGCGGGCAAAGATATTGCGCTGAAAATATATGACCGCCACACCACCCTCACCAAGTTTTTGATGATGCTGGGGGTGGATGAACCCACAGCCGTGGCCGATGCCTGCAAAATCGAGCATGACATCAGCGACATCTCCCTTGAGGCCATCAAAGCCCATGTGAAAGAAAAAGAAACGGAAAACTGAATCTTTTTTGCCTGCCCGTGCCGGGTGCGTTCAGACGCATCCGGCCTTTCCTTTTCCCTTTTTCCTTTTCATAGAAAAATCCCGCCGAATCACGGATTATTCCACGGTTCGGCGGGATTTGTTCAGATGATATTATTTATGAATCAGGCTGCACACTGCGGTAACAACCTTGCCGATAAAGGCAACCAGACGGTACAGGAAGGGGAAGTCAATCAGGCTGAGGAGCTTGCCGAGGAAACCGCCGAGCTTGCCCTCGGAGGGGGCTGTGTCATCGGTTTTCTCAATGGCGAAGCTGTCTGCCTTTTGGGCTGTGCCGTCCACCACCTTGTAGGAATCGTAGAAAAGGCGGTCGCCGTCCACGGTAATGGCGGTGAACATAGGCGCATCCGCATTCACGATAGCCTCAGCGCGGGGGAACAGTTTATCGGTGGCGGCGTTATCCTTGGTGTTGTAAATCTTAACGCCTGCGGTGCCGGGAATGGAATATATCGTGCCCTTCGGGTTCACCTTGGCGGTGTAAGAGGAGCCGTTATAGCCGATAACCTTGGTCTTGGAGGGCACGGTGAAGTTGCCGTTCATGGCATCCGTGCGCAGATACACATGGTCGTGACCCTGCAGCACCATATCCACACCCAGATAGGGCAGAAGGGCGCTCAGCTGCTTGCGGAAGCCCTTGACCTCGGCATCGTCAAAGTGGGAGCCGTTGGAGTAGAGTGCCTTGTGCAGCACCACAATCTTCCATTTGGCATCGCTGGCGGCCACATCGGCCTTCAGCCATTCCACCTGCTCGCTGCTCAGCTCATCGCCCTCATCATCGTTGGTGTTGAGCACGCTGAAATGGCAGTTGTTGTAATCATAGGAGTAGTAAACGCCGGTGTCAAGATTCTGCCCCTCCGCCACATTGGGCAGCACAAAGTTATTGGTAACGGCAGCACCCGACTTCTCGTGGTTGCCGGTGGTGGGCATGAAATAGGTGTTCATCAGGAACCCGCGGTTCACATTGAAGAAATATCTCCACTGCTTGCCGTTGGTGCCCAAATCCACCTGATCGCCGCTTGAAACAATGAATTTCGCATCGGGAGCAGTATCGGCGGCAGCCTGCAGCACGCTGTTGAAGGCACCGTACTGGGTTTCATTCTCGCTCTGCATATCCGACACATGAAGGAAGGTGAATTTGCCGCTGCCGCTTGCCGTTTCCAGCACGGCATCATCGCTCCACCAATCCCGCCCGGCATCACCGATGCGGTAGCTGTACTTTGTGCCGGGCTCCAGACCGGAGACGGTAACGGTGTGACGGGTGTAATCCTTGGCAAAATCCAAAAGGCCGAAAAAGCCCAGATCCGCGCCGGGATATGTAACAGACTCTGTGCGGGTTTCCTTTTCCGCCTTAAAGCTGACGGTGGAACCGCCGCTGAAATCCGGGTTGGTGCTGTAAGGCACAATCTGAATATCCGTGCCCGTAACGCTGTATTTGGTCAGCCACGATACGCAGGCACCCGTTGAGGCATCCTCACTGAGGGTTACCGCCACATGGGAGGGCAAACGGTAATTCTCCACCGTTACCTCGGGTTCAACCGGGCCCGTGTAGGTTACGGTATAGGTGTTATCCGCTTTTTTGGCGGGATTGTCATCCTTTACCAAGGTGCCTATCATCCAGCTGATGGTGTGGCCCCAGCCCTTGAACTGGCTGTCCGTCAGGTATTCGTCCAGCAAAAGGGTGTCCAGTATGTTGTCAACAGAGGAGTAGGCCTCCGGCACAAGAGGAATGCCCAGAACGGAGGAAACAAGATTCAGGAAGCTGTTGTCGCCGCCCAGAAGCACCTCCACGGTCTTTTGCAGAATCATGCCCACAATGGAAAGCAGAGTGCCCTTGGGGAACAGAGCGCCGGGATTGAAGTCCAGACTGCCCAGAATCTCATTCTCCACCAAATCGTTCACCAGCACCTCCCGCAGCAGAGCAAAAAGCTTTTCGGTAAGCTCGCCGCTCTCGAAGCCGTCCAGCACATCCTGAAATACGGGGTCGGTGGAAATATCCTCATCACCGTCATAAAAGCTGAGCAGCGCATATTGGGCAAAGGTGTCAATATCGGTGGGGCCGGAGCTGCCGATGCCCGTGGCATCACGGAACTTAACGGCAGGCAAATCACTCACCTCAAAGGCCAGCAGCTTTGTGAGAAGGGTATCCAGAAGATTCATCACATAGGCGGGGTCATTGATGTATTTCTCATCAATCTGACCGCCAAGCTCGTTAATAAAGCCCATCACATTCTGGCTGACCGTCAGAATCTCGGTATCACCCACGGCAAGGCCGTTGGTGCCGATAGCATTGCGGATGATGGCCTCCAGATCCACATTGCTCTCCTTCAGGAAAGCGACCAGACCGCCCGCCTTCTGAATTTTGGGGAAATAATCGTCCACCAGACCCTGCACGGCCGTGTAGGCGAAATCCTTCAAATCATCCCCGAAGGTGGCGGAAAAGCTGAATGAGTATTTGTAGGGTACATCATAGGTAACGGTTTCGCCGTTTACCTCGCAGGAAACGGGACGGATTTCATCAATATCATGGCTCTGTGTACTCATGGTGAAGCCCGTGTTATCGGCGGTGAAATCCACAATGCGTATGCTGTTGGGGAAGCCCGTGAGGGTGCAGGCCATCACATCGGTTACGGTTTCGCCGCTGTCGCTCACATAGGAAGCGGTATCCTGCGCGTGCAGGTGGCCCGTGAACACATAGTGAATGCCGTTATCCGCATAGAAGTCGCAAAGCTCCTCCCAGTCATCCGCCACAAAGGCGGCGAAGGTGGCCTCCTCAATATCCATGTGCTGCACCAGATTGTGGTGCTGCATGGCAATCACCTTCATGTTGTGGCTCTCGGCATATTCGCACTGCTCCCGAATCCAGCCGCGCAAATCCTCGCCCACCATGCCGTCCGTTACATGCTCATTACCGGCGGCACTCTGGTCGGGCGAATACTCGGCGGAGTCGATGGCAAGCAGCATGAAGCCGTCCGTCAGTTTGCAGGAATAGGAGAGATAGCCGCCCATTTTACCCGAGGCAGGCTTGAAGCGGGAGATGAAGTTTTCATCCGCGCTGTCATAGCCGAAATCCTTATAGAGGGTTTCAAAATCCTGCGGGGTCGTCTTCTGAGCGGGGGTGGACTGATTACCGGAATAATTGCGGCCGTTGGAATTGTTGATATCGTGGTTGCCGTTGATAACATAAACGGGAATCCCCGTGCGGCTTTCAAAATCCGCAAACTTTGCAGCCAGAGCCTTGTGGGATTCATACTCGCCGTCCTTACTCAGGTCACCGGGAATCAGCACAAAAGCGCTGCCTGCGGCCTCGGCCTCGGCAAGATAAGTATCTGCCAACTCCAGGGCGTTGGCAATCAGGGCGTTGGCCTGCTCCATCTGGCGGTGATTATTTTTGACATACTGCGCCCATGCGGGGCTGTTCACGTCATAAAGGTTATCCGCCAGATAATGGATGTCGGAGAACACGGCCACCTGAATGTTGTCGTTCACAGCTTTGGCCAGCATGGTGGGGGCAATGCCGCACACCATGGCAAGGGAAAGCACCACGCTCAACAGTTTTACGAAAAGACTTCTTTTTTTCATATTTTTCCCTTTCACTTTTTTATCCTCAGATATTCTTAAGCAAAGGCCCGATGCCCTTTACGGCACGGGGGATATCCTTCAGAATCTCCTTCAGGCCTTCGCCGGGGTCGTCATCGTTCAGGATTTTCAGCAGGCCGTCTGCCATCTGCTCGCTGAACACGCCGCCGCTCATGCTGATGAAATCGCGGAAAGGTGTTTGGGTGGCAATACCCGTGGCCATACCGGCGGCGGGGCCCTTCACAAACTTGGGAATCAGGGTGTTCATGGCGCCGTTGATGCGGCCGCCCCACTTGCCGTTGGCGGAATTTTCAAAGTTATCCTCAATGGTGAGCAAAGCGGAGGCGCTGCGGTGGGTGGGAGGAATCTCACGGCCCAGCACGGCGGTAAACTGGTCATCGGGAACCTGCTGCACATCGGCGGTGTAGTAGGCGGGAGCGGTTTCGCGGTAATCGGGCATTTCAACCGCCTCGGCGCTCATATTCACGGCGCCCTGCAAACGGATATCGGCACTGGAGGCGCCCACATAAATATCGAATTTGCCGCTTTCCACGCACCAGTCGTTGGTTTTCACATTGAAGAAAGCAAAGGCACGGCGGTCGAGCTCCACGGTAACCTTCCGGCTCTCGCCGGGGTTCAGCCAAACCTTCTTGAAGCCCTTCAATTCCTTTACGGGGCGGAACACGGTGCTTTCGGGGTCGCCCACATAAATCTGCGCCGTTTCAAAGCCGGCCACACTGCCGGTGTTGGTAACGGTGAAGGTGACCTTCAGGGTATCGCCATCCTTCAGATTTTTGCGGCTGAGCTTCAGGTCGGAATATTCAAAGGTGGTGTAGGAAAGGCCGTAACCGAAGGGGTAGCGCACAGGCTTGTTGGCCTTTTCATAGTAACGGTAGCCGATATAGATGCTCTCGCGGTATTCCACGGTGGCGGGGTTGCCGGGGAAGTTGTAGTAGCTGGGGTTATCCTCCAATGCAAGAGGATAGGTTTCTGCCAGCTTGCCGCAGGGGTTCACCTTACCCGTCAGGATATCTGCCACGGCACCGGCACCGGCCTGACCGCCGAGGTAGGAGTTGAGGATGGCCTTGACCTTACCCTCCCAGGGCATCTCCACGGGAGCGCCGCCGGAAAGCACAACAATGATGTTGTCGTTCACCTGCGCCACGGCATTCACCAAAGCGTCGTGAGCCTCGGGCAGACGCATGTGGGGACGGTCGAAGCCTTCGGATTCATAATCCTCCGTCAAACCGATAAACAGAATCACCAGATCGGCGGTGGCGGCATTCACCACAGCCTCTTCTCTTAATGCCTCATTCTTGTTGGCCTTGGCAAGGGAGCGCTCATAGCCCTTGGCATAGGTGCAGTAAAGGCCTTTGTTCTCCAGCTCGGCAAGGGCGTTATCCATCTGTGTGGGATTGATCTGAGAGCTGCCTGCGCCCTGATAGCGGGGAGAAGCGGCCATCTCACCGATAACGGCAATCTTCTTGCCTCTCTGCAGGGGCAGAATGCCGTCGTTCTTGAGCAGCACCATGGATTGCTCCGCCACCTTGCGGGCAATGGCGTGGTCGGCCTTTTCGTTGAATGTGAAGCCTGCCTCGGCAGCCTTGGCGCCGTCGTCGGCCTTCTTGATAAGTTCCAGAATCTTCAGCACACGGGCATCCAGCAGTTCCTCGCTTACGGTGCCGTTTTTCACAGCCTCGTAAATTCTGGCAGCGCCGCTGCCGCTGGAGGTGGGCATTTCCAGATCGTCGCCGTTCTGCAAGCCGAGCACACGGTTGTTGGCGGCACCCCAGTCGGTCACCACAGCGCCCTCGAAGCCCCAGGTGTCACGCAGAATATCGGTTAAGGTGTGCTTGTTTTCGGAGCCGTGGAAGCCGTTGATTTTGTTATAGGAATTCATTACCGTCCAGGGCTGTGCCTTCTTAACGGCAATTTCAAAAGCGGGCAGGTAAATTTCGCGCAGGGCACGCTCATCCACCACGGAGTCAACCGTCATGCGGCGGGCTTCCTGATTGTTGGCGCAAAAATGCTTCAAAGAGGTGCCCACACCGCGGGACTGCACACCGTTGATGAAAGCGGCGGCCATTTCGCCGGCCAGAAGAGGATCTTCGGAGAAATACTCAAAGTTGCGCCCGCAAAGGGGAGAACGCTTCATGTTGACACCGGGCCCCAGCAGAACGCCGACTTTCTCCTTCAGGCACTTGTTGCCCAAAGATACACCCATCTCATACAGCAAATCCGGGTCCCAGGAGCAGGCGCTGGTTACGGCAGGCGGAAAACAGATGGACGGCACGCTTTTGCTCAAGCTGGAGCCGTTTTTGCTGTAATCCTTTTTGCGCAGGCCGTGAGGGCCGTCGCACACCATGATTTCGGGCACACCAAGGCGGTCAATCCCCTTTAAGTGCCAGTAATCCTTGCCGTCGCAAAGGTCGGCTTTTTCCTTCAAAGTCATTTCAGCCAAGATTTCTTTCGGGTCTCTCATATGTTTTCCTCCTATGTTAATTAATTATTTCATCTTCATTTTCGGCTATTCCCAGCAGCTGCTCCGCGCCCTCCGGCGCATCTACGGAACGCAGCTTGCTCTGAATCAAATGGTTGCGTTTTTGGGCATCGTCCAGACTTTTGCCCGCCTCGTCAATCTTTCTGCGGGCTTTTTCCAGCACAATACCGAATTTTTCATACTGTGCCTTGGCGGCTCCCAGCAGCAGCCTCACCTCATTGGCCTTTTCGTTGATGGCCACGGCGCGGAAGCCCATGGAAAGGGAATTGAGCAGCGCCGTTACCGTGGTGGGGCCTGCCAGCAGAATGTTGTAATCCCGCTGTATTTTTTCCGCCACGCCCCGTTTGGAGGCAAGCAGCTCCGCATACAGGGCATCGGTGGCAAGGTACAAAATGGCGTAGGGTGTGGTCACGGGCACATTGATGTATTTGGCAACGGTCTTTGCCTCCGCCAGCACTCTGTCCTCCAGTGCCCTGCGGGCGGCGGCAAGGGCTTCGGCATCGGCAGCATCCGCCGCGGCGCATACCCGCACATAGTCCTCCATGGGGAATTTGCTGTCCACCGGCAAATAGGTGATGCGGCCCTCGGCGGAGGGAATCCGCACGGCAAACTCCACACGCTCGCCGCTCCCGGCCGCAGTGGCAAAGTTGGATTCGTACATGCCGGGAACCGTCTGGTCAAGAATGGAGCCCAGCTGAACCTCCGCCCATGTGCCCCGGGCCTTCACATTGGTGAGCACACGGTTAAGGGCCGTTACATTGGCGGTTACGGAGCCGGAAAGCTCTTTCATCTCTCCCAAAGATTTATACACATTCTCCAACTGGTCGGAAACGGTTTTGAAGGAGCTGTTGAGCCGTGTGGTCAGGGTGGCGGTCAGCTTTTCGTCCACGGTCAGCCGCATCTGCTCCAGCTTCTCCTCATTCTGCCTGCGCATTTTTTCGATGGATTCGGTGTTTTGGCGGTTCATGCCGTTGAACGCCTCCTGCAGGGCGCTGCCCAGCTTGGCGCGGTACTCGGTATTGCCCCGGCTCATGGCCTCCATTTTATCGTTCATCCCCTGCAGGGCAGCAGCCGTTTCGTGCCGCTGCTCGGTCAGCTGTGAACGCACCTCCTGCCGCGCGGCGGCAAACTCCCGGTCCATGTCGGCAGCCATATCATTGAGTTTGGCATTCATCACCGCTGTTTTTTCGCTCACATCGCTGCCGCCCGGCTTTTTCAGCAGCACCGCAATCAGGGTTGCCGCCGAAAGCATCACGGCAAGGATGCTCAATATAAGGGTTAAGGTTGGTTCCATACTGCCCCCTTTTCTTTTAAAAACGGATATAACTCTCCAAATTAGAAATATTGTAACACACCTATAATTTATATACAACACCTTTTATTTTTTATATTTTTATAAAAAAGAAATTATAGCAGGGGTTATTTTGGTAGTATATAGAGTGGATAGTTAAAACTTTCTTTTGTGAGGATACTATGAGCAAAACACTTGTATTGACCGAAAAGCCCTCCGTGGCAAAAGATATCGCCCGTGTTCTCGGGTGCAAAAAAAGCGGCAGCGGCTGTCTGATCGGTGATAAATATGTGATTACATGGGCATTGGGGCATCTGGTAACTTTGGCTGACCCCGAGGCCTACGACAACAAATACAAAACCTGGCGCATGGAGGATTTGCCCATGCTGCCCGAGCACATGAAACTGGTTGTCATCGGCCAGACCGCCAAGCAGTTCAAGGCTGTGAGCGCCCTGCTGCAAAGCAATGAATTCAATGAACTGGTGATTGCCACGGATGCCGGGCGTGAGGGTGAACTGGTTGCCCGCTGGATTTTGCAGAAGGCCCGCTTCAAAAAGCCCATCAAGCGCCTTTGGATTTCCTCCCAGACCGATAAAGCCATCCGGGAGGGCTTTGCCAACCTCAAGCCCTCCGCACAATATGATAATCTCTACCGCTCCGCCCAGGCCCGTGCCGAGGCGGATTGGCTGGTGGGGCTGAATGTGAGCCGCGCCCTCACCTGCAAGCATAATGCTCAGCTTGCCGCAGGGCGTGTGCAGACCCCGACCCTTGCCATGATTGTGAAGCGGGAAGAGGATATTGTGAAATTCCGCCCCAAAACCTATTACACGGTGCGGGCTTACTTTGACGGCTTCAGTGCCGTCTATAAGGGCAGCGACAATCAATCCCGCTTCTTTGACGAAAACGCCGCCAAGGCCATTGCCGATGAAGTCAAAGGCAAGCGCGGCACCTTCAGCGAGGTGCGCAAGGTATACAAGAACCAATCGCCCCCCGCCGCCTACGATTTAACGGAATTGCAGAGGGATGCCAATAAAAAATACGGCTACTCCGCCAAGCAGACCTTATCCCTGATGCAGAGCCTGTACGAAACCCACAAGCTCCTCACCTACCCCCGCACCGATTCCCGCTACATCACCGACGATGTGGTGGCAACCCTGCCCGAGCGGCTCAAGGCCATTGCCATCGGCCCCTACCGTGAGGCCGCCTCCGCCATTCTGCGCAGCAGGCCCCTGCAAACCAAATATATTGTGAATAACGCAAAGGTAACCGACCACCACGCCATCATCCCCACCGAGCAATATGTGGATTTAAACCGTTTAACACGGGATGAGCGCAATATCTATGATTTGGTGGTGCGCCGCTTTTTAGCCGTGCTGAGCCCCTGCTTTGAATACGACGAGGTGCAGGTAAAAATCACCGTGGGCAAGCGGAACTTCTTCACCAAGGGCAAAACCGTTCGCTCCGCCGGGTGGAAGGCCATGTATGCCAAAGATTTGGAAGAAGACGAGGGCGACGAGGAGGATGCCGGGTATTCCCTGCCTCCCGTTCAGCAGGGCGCACCTGCCTTTCCCAAAGATGTGCGGCTGGTTGCGGGCCAGACCAAGCCCCCTGCCCGCTACACGGAGGCCACCCTCCTCACCGCCATGGAGAATCCCACCGGTCAGGTGGATGACGGCAAATTAAAGGATGTGCTGAAAACCTCGGGAGGCCTTGGTACTCCCGCCACCCGTGCCGATATTATTGAAAAGCTGTTTGACTCCTTCTGCGTGGAGCGCAGAGGGCGTGAAATCGTGCCCACCTCCAAGGGCAGGCAGCTCATCAACATTGTGCCGCCCGATTTAAAATCCGCCGAGCTTACCGCCAAATGGGAGCAGCAGCTTTCCCTGATTGCGGCGGGAAAGGTCAATGACAGGCAGTTTGTGGCCGAAATGCGCCGTTATGCAAGTGCCCTTGTGGCAAGCGTGATTGCCGACTCCTCCCAATACCGTCACGACAACATGACCCGTGAAAAATGCCCCGAATGCGGCAAATTCATGCTGGAGGTCAACGGTAAAAAAGGGCGCATGCTCATTTGTCAGGACAGAGAGTGCGGCTACCGCAAAAGCCTGAGTGTTGTTACCAACGCCCGCTGCCCCGAATGCCACAAAAAACTGGAGCTGCGAGGTGAGGGAGATAAAAAATCCTTCTACTGTGTTTGCGGCTTCCGCGAAAAGCTGACCGATTTTGAAAAGCGCAGGCAGGAAAGCGGCGCAGGCAAACGGGATGTTGCCAAATACATGAGCACTCAGAACAACCAAAAGCCCGCCAGCAATCCTTTGGCCGACCAGTTGGCCAAGTGGATGGAAAACTAAGGGCAAAAGAGATTGGAACACGACATTCCTTAAAAAACAATCTTCACGCACATTCCGGCGTTTTTTCGCCTTGAAATACAACAGAAAGGCCGTTGCCTTATGAAACGCATATTTGCATTATTGATTGCCGCTGCGATACTGCTGTCCCTCTCCGCCTGTTCGGACGGCAGAAATGCCGCTCTCTATTTTCCCATTTCCGGCACCCCCTCCACCGTTGACCCTCAATTTACCCAAAGCCACACTGCCGACCTCATCATCAACAATGTGTTTGAGGGGTTGGTACGATACAATGAGGAAGGTGAAATCGGCCCCGGTGTGGCCGAAAGCTGGGATGTGAGCAGTGACGGCACCGTATACACCTTCCACCTGCGTCCCGACGCCGTGTGGAAGCCCGTAAAAAAAGTGAACACCGCCGTGCTGGGCGAGGATTACGGCAAGGATTTTGAGGATTTCCCCACCGCCGTTACCGCCGCCGATTTTGTGTTTGCTTTTCGCAGGGCGGTAGACCCTGCCACCATGTGCCCCCATGCCAACGAGTTTTTCATCATCAAAAATGCCGAGGCCATCCATAACGGTGATGCCGCCAAGGAGGATTTGGGCGTGCGCGCCGCCGATGAACACACCCTTGTGATTGAACTCAACGGCCCTGCCGTGGATTTGCTTGACCGCCTTACCCACTCCGCTTTTATGCCCTGCAATGAGCTGTACTTTACCCTCACCGGTGGGCGCTACGGTTTAACAAGCACCTATCTTTTGGGCAACGGCCCCTTTTATGTGGGAGCCTGGGAGGATAACAAAACCATTACCCTTTCCCGCAATAACGATTACCACGGCGACAGTCCCGTGAATCCCGCTTCCGTTACCCTTTCCGTCAGCAGGGATGTTGCCGCCATTGCCGATAAGCTGAGTCTTGGCACCTATTGCGGCTATGCCTTCACCAACGCCGACGATGCACCGGAAGAAAATGTAACTGCCCTGCCCGTGGAGGATACGGTTTACGGCTTTTGCTTTAACTGCAAGGACGAAATCATGATGAATGAAAACATCCGCCTTGCTTTTTGCAGCTGCATCAAGCGCATGGATTATAAGCTGCCCCCCTCCATGACCGCGTTCTGCAAAAGCATTGTGCCCGGCTGCTGCACCGTGGGCAGCCTCAATTATGCCGATACGGTGTATTCCCAGTTAAACACCGTTTCCCTGAGCACCGGCAACGCCCTGCTCTTTTGGGATGCCGGATTAAAAGAGCTTGAAAAAACAAAACTGAACCTGACTCTGCTTTGTGAGGAACGCTTTGCCCCCGCCATGCGCAAGCAGCTTCAGATGTGGCAGCAGACCCTGGGCGTAAATCTGGCCGTTACCGTACAGACTATGGATAATGCCTCTTTGGAGCAGGCGCTGGCAAAGGGAGAATATCAATTTGCCTTTGCCCCCATTCATGCCGATTACACCTCCACCGCCTCTTATCTGGAAAGCTTTTGCACCGAGGCCGGCGGGAATGTATTCGGTCACACGGCCACGGAATATGATGCCATTGTGGCAGAAATCATGAAAGCCTCCAATCAGCAGGATTCGCTGAATGCCTGCTTTACGGCAGACACCTATCTTTCCTCCCACGGCATCTATTACCCCCTCTTCTGCTCCTCCACCGTTTTTGCCGTATCCGATGAAATCAGCGGGCTTGTATTCTCCGCCTCCGGCGATACGGTCAGCTTCCAATGGGTGGTCACCAACGACTGACGGGAATCCGTGCGGCAACACAAAAAAACAGGATTTCATTCATCTGCGGTAAACCGTTCACCGCAAAAAGACAGAATGCTTTTTTCATATCACCATCAAAAAATGAAAGGAGCGGTGCAGGTCACGCAGGACCCCACCGCACGGGAAAGATGATGAAAAAGAATATTCCTTATTCCGTAGTTCTGGGTATTACGGCAGGTGCAGCCTTCACCGCCGCATCCGCTCTGCTCGGCCTTCAAAAAGCCAAAAAAATGCCCGCTGAGCCTGACCCGGAGCAGATTCTGAAAGCGGAGGGAAACGCCCTGCAGAGCCAAAACGGCGAAAAGCGTTTTCTTCGCCTGATGGCGGCGCATAACAGCACCCTCCCCCCCGAAATCCGCCAACAGTTGAAGACCCGCTTCGGTGCCTACGGCATGGCGCAGGTGGTCAAGACCTATGAGGATGCCTATTACGGCGCGGAGGATTTAAAAAAGCTGCGTGAAATGGGCTTTACCGGGGTTATGCTGGATTTGACCCCCACTGCCCTTTACGGCAACGGCAAACACGGCAAGCGCAGCAAAAAGCCCGATTTTTCACGGTTGGAGGAGCGACTGGCTCTGTGCCGTGAATGTGACATGACCGCCGTGCTTCGTCTGGCCGATACTCTCTTCTTTGAGAAAAAAGAGAAAGCGCAGAAGAACGCCCTCTCCCTGTGGGCCGACCTTGCCGCCCATTGCCAAAACGACCCCACCGTGGCGGCCTACCTGATTGCTCCCCGCACCGTTACAAATCAGGAAAAGGCATTGGATAACGCCCGTTACTGTAAAGCCGTCAAAAAAGCCATCCGCAAGGCGGATACCGGGCACCTTATTTTGCTGGAGGAGGCAGAGGGCATCTCCGCCCCCGAAATCATCGGTTCGGATGCCAACTGCGGCACCCTGCGTTTTTGCGGCGAAGTCAGCGAGGCTCCCTCCTGCGCAAACGCAGCCTCTTATCCCACCCTTGTCTGCTTCTGCTCCCACGGTGCTGTGCCCGCTCCTCTTACCGATTCCAACCCGCTTTTCGGTTATGAAGGCTATAAGAGTCTTAGAGCGGAATGCGGTATTATGCGCCGCTACGCCTATCAGCCCGCATTTACTTCCTTACCCTATGAGGAACTGTGCAATAACATAAAAGCGGAATACAGTGCCTCACAGTACGAAATCTGCGAGGATACCGTCAGCTCTCTTGCGGCATGGTTAACCCCCGAAGTGCCTGTTGCCGAAAAGAAAAAGCCCTCCCCCTTCATTACATTCGGAATTCCCAAGGAATCCGATTAATGAAATTCACTCTGTCGAAAGGAGTATGGCAGGAAAAGGCCCTGCCACGGTATGACCGATGAATAAAACCCGATTTATTGCCCTTCTGCTTGCGGTAATCCTGATAACATCTCTCACCGCCTGCGGCAAAAAAACGGCAGATGAGCCCGGCGCATCCTCCGGCCCCAACGCCTACGGCTTTGAAGAGACGGAATACACCAAAACCTACAGCGATGCCAAGGGAAAACCCGTTTATGATATTTCGTATACCCTGCCCCGCTTCCCCGAAGAGGACACCACCATGCAGCGGGTAAACGAATACTTTGATTCCCTTTTCATGACCGCCAAAAGCAACGGCGTTTCGGCAGAGGCCAATCTTTCCGGTCTGTCAAAGCCCTGGCGTGAAACCGCCGTTTACAGCCTCACCTACGCCGATGACGATTACCTGAGCTTTGACGTTACCGTCACCCTTGATACCGGCGAGGAGCAGCATGTAATCTCCCGCGAGCTTTCCCTTTTCTCCCGTGAAACGGGCCTTCGCATGTCCTTGGAGAACTTTGAAACCTCCAAACAGGCAATCAACCTTCTGTGCTCTTCTGTTGCGGCTTATATCGAAAAGGAGTACACCACCGTTGTTCCCGAGGGCGCCACGGTGTATAACACCTTTAACCGCCAATCCTTCTGCTTAACCGAAAACGGTTTTCGTGTAGCCTTCCCCTCCGGCATTATCACCCTTTCGGAGCGTGGCCCCATTGCGGTTGACCTTCCCCTTTCCGATTTTGCGGACTACTACGGCAATCTGCCCAATATGCCCCAAAACGCCGGCAACTCGTAACCCTCACGCAATGATGAGATAAATCCGTTATTTCGCCCTTCCGGGCATGAAAAATCCCCTCACCTTTCGGTGGGGGATTTTTATTGGTTCATTACTTCTTGGCAGTGGGGTCAACCAGCTCGATGATGCACATCTCAGCTGCGTCGCCTCTGCGAGGGCCGGTCTTAATGATTCGGCAATAACCGCCGTTTACGTCCTTATATTTGGGGGCGATTTCATCAAAGAGTTTCTTAACAACATCCTCTTTGGTGACATATGCCAGAACCTGACGCTTGGAGTTCAGAGAGTCGTCCTTAGCAACAGTGATCATTTTCTCTGTCATGGAACGAACCTCTTTGGCCCTTGTAACGGTGGTCTCGATCTTGCCGTTCTCAAGAAGATAGGTAACAAGACCTCTGAGCATTGAGATACGATGGTCGGTTGCACGGCCGAGTTTTCTACTACCGGGCATTTAATTCACACTCCTTTACCGTTTGGTGGGTCTTATTCTTCATCCCTGCGAAGGTCAAGGCCAAGGGAATTCAGCTTGGCAACAACTTCGTCAAGGGACTTTCTGCCGAGGTTGCGAACTTTCATCATGTCGTCCTCGGTTTTGCTAATCAAGTCTTCCACAGTATTGATCTGTGCTCTCTTCAAGCAGTTGAAAGAGCGGACAGAGAGGTCAAGCTCCTCAATAGTCATCTCCAGAACT
Organism: Acutalibacteraceae bacterium; assembly: GCA_045599985.1. Lineage (GTDB taxonomy): Bacteria > Bacillota > Clostridia > Oscillospirales > Acutalibacteraceae > CAG-177. The sequence continues at coordinate 16,844 of JAZRWZ010000049.1, forward strand.
TTCTCTTTACCACTTTCATCTTTAACAACCATAACCTCGGAATCGAAGCTGTCGCGGGACAACTCGCCGAAGAGGCTGAGATGCTCGTTGAGGATCTTGGCGCCGAGAGAAACTGCATCCACTGCAGTGATGGTGCCGTTGGTCCAAACCTCGAGGGTCAGCTTATCGTAATCGGTAATCTGGCCAACACGGGTGTTCTCGACTGTGTAATTGACTTTCAACACAGGGGTATAAATAGAGTCGATTGCAATCACACCGATGGCGGGCTGAAGAAGCTGCTTGTTTCTTTCGGCGGAGACATAGCCTCTGCCCTTGTCACAGGTCAGCTCCATGCAGAGATGTGCATCGGAATTCAGGGTTGCAATGTGAAGATCAGGGTTAAGAATCTCCACTTCGGAATCGGTTTTAATACTGCCTGCCGTAATCTCATCTTCACCGTTGGAGTTGATGTAGATGGTCTTGGGGCCGTCGGAGTGAATCTTGAGGATTACGCTCTTCAGGTTCAGAACGATCTCGGTAACATCTTCCTTCACACCGGGGATGGTGGAGAACTCATGCAGAACACCGTCGATTTTGGCGGAAGTAATGGCGTAACCGGGCAGAGAGGAAAGAAGCACACGACGAAGGCTGTTGCCAAGGGTGTTGCCGAAGCCTCTCTCAAGAGGTTCCACTACAAACTTGCCGTACTTACCGTCGGCGGACAATTCAGCAGTATCAATTCTGGGCTTTTCGATACCTATCATTTAAAAACCCTCCTTTTTTGAAGGCAGACGGAATCGTCTGCGGAAAATGAGTAGCTCAAAATAAAGCTTATGCGCAATTATTTCGAGTAGAACTCAACGATGAGATGCTCTTCAACGGGAACTTCGATCTGCTCACGTGTGGGAAGAGCGATTACCTTTGCTTTGCAAGCATTGGCATCAAGGTCGAGCCACTGGGGAACAGGGCGAGAAGCATTGGCCTCGAGAACAGCTTTGAACTTTTCACTGGCCTTGCTCTTATCCTTGAGAACGATTTCATCACCGGCCTTAAGAAGATAGGACGGAATGTTTACGTTTTTGCCGTTTACTTTGAAGTGGTTGTGAGTGGTAAGCTGTCTGGCTTCTGCACGGGAGCTTGCCCAACCCAGAAGATAAACAACATTGTCGAGGCGGCTTTCGCAGATACGAAGAAGGTTTTCACCGGTGATACCCTGCTTACGCTCAGCCTCGCTGAAATATTTGCGGAACTGACCTTCCTGAATACCGTAGTAACGTCTGGCCTGCTGCTTTGCACGAAGCTGGAGACCGTACTCAGAGGTCTTTCTGCGGCTCTGGCCGTTCTGGCCGGGAGCATATGCTCTGCGCTCTAATGCGCACTTGCCTGTGTAGCAACGCTCACCCTTAAGGAAAAGCTTTTTGCCCTCACGGCGGCAAAGTTTACATACCGGTCCGGTATATCTTGCCATTTGTGTTACACCTCCAATAAATTCTGGTTACACGCGCCTTCTCTTGGGAGGACGGCAGCCGTTGTGGGGAATGGGAGTAACGTCCTTAATAAGGGTTACATCCAAACCTGCTGTCTGAAGCGCTCTGATAGCAGCTTCACGTCCCTGACCGGGGCCTTTAACAAAGACTTCTACGGTCTTCATGCCGTGCTCGATAGCTGCCTTGGCGGCAGTCTCAGCGGCAGTCTGTGCAGCGAAGGGAGTGGACTTTTTGGAGCCTCTGAATCCCATCTCACCGGCACTTGCCCATGATACGGCATTACCCTGAGTATCGGTAATGGTAACGATCGTGTTGTTAAAGGTGGATTGGATATGGGCTGCGCCGCGCTCAATCATCTTGCGCTCACGGCGTTTGCGGGTACCTACTGCTTTTTTAGCTACTTTAGCCATATTATCCCTCCTTGCTTACTTCTTCTTGTTAGCAATGGTCTTCTTGGGACCCTTGCGTGTACGTGCGTTGGTCTTGGAACGCTGGCCTCTTACGGGAAGGCCCTTGCGATGACGAACACCGCGATAGCATCCGATTTCGGTAAGTCTCTTGATGTCGAACGCAGTCTCTCTGCGAAGGTCACCCTCAACTTTAACATTATGGTCGATATATTCACGAAGCTTGGAAATATCGTCCTCGGTAAGATCCTTAACTCTGTTGTCAGGATTGATACCGGTTGCTGCAATAATGTCGCTTGCAGTTTTACGACCGATGCCGAAGATGTAGGTAAGAGCAATTTCTACTCTTTTCTCTCTGGGCAGGTCAACACCTGAAATACGCGCCATTTGTCAGTTGCACCTCCAATAAATGGTTTGCGTCGGATTAACCCTGACGCTGTTTGTGCTTGGGATTCTCACAGATAACCATGACTTTTCCCTTGCGCTTAATGATTTTGCATTTCTCGCACATCTTTTTGACAGAAGGTCTGACTTTCATGTTAGAATTACCTCCTTATTACTTGGAACGCCATGTAATGCGGCCCTTGGTGAGGTCGTAAGGCGACATTTCGACCGTCACTTTATCACCGGGGAGAATCTTGATATAGTTCATTCTCAACTTACCGGAAATATGAGCCAAAATCTTATGTCCGTTCTCCAGCTCCACCTGGAAGGTGGCGTTGGGTAAGGATTCAACTACCGTACCTTCAATCTCGATCATATCCTGTTTGGACATACTGCTTACCTCCTAAGTTTGCCTTCTTCGGCGTTTTCTGCGGCAGCCAGTGCCTTTTGCAAAGCCCGGTTGCCCCGGAACGCCTCTTCCTCAAGCTTGATATTCATTGCCTTGAGGTGGCTGATATTTTTACGCTTAGGCCTTTGTAAAGGCCGTTCTTTTCCGTCGCATACCAGAACGTAATCTTCCCGACTTTCAACAATCGCCAAAAGCCGACCTTTATCACGCCCTGCCAGCGAAAGCATTACTGCTCCTCGTTCAGGCATAACGGTCACCTTATATTTTGGTTAAGATGACGGGCCCGTCTGCCGTGATGGCAACGGTATGCTCAAAGTGAGCGGAAAGCTTACCGTCCTTTGTTTTTACAGTCCAGCCGTCGGGCATCTGCTTGATATCCGGAACGCCCATGTTAATCATCGGTTCGATGGCAATGGTCATGCCGGGCAACAGGCGAACGCCTCTGCCGGGAGTGCCGAAATTCGGTACGCTGGGGTCCTCGTGCATCTGAGCGCCTACGCCGTGGCCCGTGTATTGACGAACTACGGAATAGCCTCTCTCCTCGCAATAGCTCTGGATTGCATGGCCGATGTCACCGATTCTGCCGCCTGCCACAGCCATACGGATGCCTTCGTAAAGGCTCTCCCGTGTGGTGTCGCTCAGCCGCTTTGCCTCCGGGGAGATATCCCCGGCCGCAAAAGTGGCGGCATTATCGCCGACATAGCCGTTAAAGGTGGCTCCCACATCAATGCTGACAAGGTCGCCCGCTTTTACAATCTGCTTTTTGCTCGGTATGCCGTGGATAACCACATCGTTTATGGAAATGCATGTAGCAGCGGGATAATCACAATACCCGAGGAAGGTGGGATATGCTCCCGCGTCGGTGATGAACTTGTGAGCGATGTGGTCAAGTTCGGCAGTCGAAATGCCGGGCTCAACCGCTTCGCCCGCTGCTTTTAATGCTCCCGCAGCGATGACACAGGCCTCTTTCATGAGGCGCAGTTCTTTACTGGTTTTGAGCACTATCATGCTTAATCCTCCGATAGGGCTTAATCAAGGAAGCCCTTGTAATGACGCATCATCATCTGGCTCTCCAACTGCTTGAAGGTTTCAAGAGCAACGCCGACTACGATGATGATGGAAGTACCGCCCAGAGAAATGTTCATGGTGGCACCCTCTCTGAAGAACTTACCGAGAGCCCAGTTGGTGATAATCGTGAAGAGTACGGGGAACAAAGCCACAACGCTCAGCAGCAGTGCGCCGAGAAGAGTGATTCTGCCGAGAATCTTCGCAATGTAATTCGCCGTGGGATCACCGGGTCTGATACCGGGGATGGAACCGCCGTTTTCACGGATGTTCTTGGCCATCTCAATGGGGTTGTACTGAATGGTTGCATAGAAATAAGCAAACGCAATGATGAGCACGAAGTACATGATAGCATATACCCAGTTGTCATTGCTGAAGCAATCAAAGAACTTGGCCCAACCGGAGTCGGCTTCAATCTTGTTGCCAATGAACATCTCTACCGTGGGAGGCAGAGAAAGGATGGAAGATGCGAAGATGATGGGCATAACACCGCTCATATTCACCTTGATGGGAATGTGGGTGTTCTGGCCACCGTACATCTTACGGCCAACCACGCGTTTTGCGTACTGAACGGGAATTCTTCTTTCGGCGTTATCCATCCATACGATGTAAGCAATCATCAGGATAAGGATAATCGCAACAAAGGGAGAAAGGAAGTAGTAAGGGCCACCGTTCTTGATATAGCCCTGCTCGGGCCCGAACAACTGCGTAACAAGAGTGGGGATACGGGAAATGATACCGGCAAACAAAATGATGGAGATACCGTTGCCGATGCCCTTTTCGTTGATACGCTCACCGAGCCACATGATGATTGCCGTACCTGCGGTGAAGCAGGCGATAATCACAAGTGCCTGGAAGAAAGCCCAGAAGCCGGTGTAGGCAGTGCCTGCATCTGTTTTGGTGAGGTAACCGCTGCCCTTCAGGTAGAAGAAGTAAGCGGTGGACTGCAGAAGACCAAGGCCGATTGTCACGTATCTGGTGATAGAGGCAATCTTCTTGCGGCCTTCAACACCCTCATTCTGAAGTCTTTCCAGAGCGGGGATAGCTA
>JAZRWZ010000050.1:0-8664 GCA_045599985.1 Acutalibacteraceae bacterium
GATGCCGTTGAACATCAGGCGCTTTTCGCCGTTGTTGAGCATACGGTCCACGTAGGGCTCATAATCCGCATAGGTGGAAAGAGGAACGATTCTCTGGTAATCCTCAATGGAATGAACTTCCTTCAGGTTCAGTTTTTTGCCCAGCTCGCAGTTCTTGTTGCGGCGGATGATTTTTTTCAGTACCTGTTCCTGTGCCTTCAAAGGATTTTTGGTGGTGTGCTCGATTTGAAAGCGTGAAACGTCACCTAAAAACACGCCGAAATCGGAAAAAGCCATAAAAAATACTCCTTTATCAAAAATTACTTTCGTATTATACCTTATTTTGCCGTTTTCCGCAATCTCCTGCAAGAAAAAAAGAATGCACCAATTTTTACCAAAATCAGTGCATTTGTTATTTAATATACAAATAATAAGCGATATGTCGCCGTACTCCGTATATCGAGTTATTAAAAATTCCTTAAGGCTGCACCGGGTATGCAAACATCAGCCGGATTATCCACCGCAAACCGTTCCGGCTCAATCCCGGCAATAAAGGGCAATGGCTTCCCCGGCAAAGGCAGCTGTCCCCTCCCCGCCCACGGAATCAATAAAGGTGCGGAACCGTTCATCTGCCGTATACATCAGACCCAGCCCTGCCAAAATTTGTTTGGTGCAGGTGTAGTAACGGTCGGTGATATACTGCTGCAATGCCGCAACTTGTTCCTGCGCCTCCCTGCAATCGGGGGCCTTACCTTTCAGCGCGCCGAACCGCACAAACTGCTCTGCCAGCCCGGCATCGTATCCCGTCCGGGGGGTGTCGGCGTCGCGTGCCTCATATTCGGCATAGGCATCGGTATTACCCCATTTTTCCCTGACTTCTTTCCTGTATTCCTCTTCCTTTTGCTTATCAAAGGCTGAAAAATCCATGGTGCATTCTCCTTGTTTCAAAGTGTTATCGGCAAGGGCAATCAGTTTATCCAGCCGTTCCCTTCTGGCCTTGAGCAGGTCTATCTGACGGCAGAGAGCGTCCTCCCGGTCAAAGGCGGGATTATCCAGCATTACCTTGATGGTTTTCAGCGGAAAATCCAGTTCCCGAAACAGCAGAATCGTTTGAAGCCGTGCTATGGCCGCCTCGTCATACAGGCGGTACCCCGCCGGGGTAACGGCGGTGGGCTTGAGCAGGCCGATGGCATCGTAATGGTGCAGCGCCCGCACGCTCACTCCCGACAGACGGCTCACTTCCTTCACGGTTTTCATCCATTCATTCCCCCTTACCCAAGGCAAAAGAGATTTGAACACAATATGCCTTGCTTTTCACAGCATACACCATAACGCAGCGTCAGAGTCAAGCACTTTTTTCACATCTTTATATCCGTGGTCACGGCGGCCAGACCGTCGTTTTTCACTACGAGGGGTACATTGCTGTCGTTCCCCGTGATTTCGGCCTCGGCCACATAATTCAGGTTCACGGTATATCTGTCCGAAAGGCTGTTGTGCAGGCGGTTGCCCCGCATAATCAGCTTGCGGTGAACGGGGGTTTTGGATGATTTATCCGGCACCACAGGCTCATAGCGCACCACATCGGTGCCCTGCTCATGCTCCCGTGCGCCGCAGTCGATTACGGTATTGTTCTCCAGCGTAATCAGCCCGCCTCTGCCCGATTCAAACCAGAAATTTGCATCATCCGCCACGCACAGAACGGGAGCGCCCATATACTGAAAAGTATTGTTGCGGATGGTCACATCCCTGCGGGTGGTGCAAAGAATAGCGCGGGAGGGAATCCTGCCGAAGGTGTTGCCCTCCACCAGCAGGGAGGCGGTGCGGCTGATGTTTTCCGCCACATCATTTTCTCCGAAGGCCCGGTCGGGCAGGCTGTCCATCCTGACCGCAAAATCCGTATCGTTCAGTTTTTCGACTTCGCACACCTCTGCGGTGTGGAAGGGCTGCAGTGTGTTTCCGTTAATAAACTCCGCCGTTTCCCCCGGGCGGTAGGGCTGAAAGCCCCAGGATTCCTTGTGGCAATACCGCAGGGTAAGGGTATTGGTTCGGCGGTCTGCCGCCACAATTCTTAAATGGGTGCCGTGGATGTTGATGATATCGTCGTGAGCACCTGCCGCCTTGCAGCCCAGCACCTTCACTTCCCCCGAGCAGCCCGAAAAATGGAAGAAATCCGCATCGGACACGGCGGTTCTGCCCGCCTTGGGGGTGCAGTCAAGGTTACGGTAGGTCAGATTGCGGCTGTTCTGCCCCAGAATCCCGAAGCCGTTCATGGACATGATTCTCAGGTTTTCCAGCGTCACATTCTCGCAGTCATCTATGGCACCGCCGGTCTGGAAGCGGATAATACACCTTGTCTGCATCACCGTGCCCACGGGAATGCACATTTCCTTATCCCTGAAGGTGAGCGCCAGAGTGCCTTTTTCAAGCTCGGTCAGGGTATCAATATCGGACACGCCGCCGCAGGCATCCCCCTTGCCTCCCGGCACATAGTTTATCTGCTGTGTTGCGGGATGAAGGGCATTGGTCTGCACCTTGGGGCCCTTGTAGGGAATTTCCCAATAGGGCTCCCCCGCCTCGCTGTCATCCCCCTGCCACCAAAACATATTGCCGTCAATCCGATAGCGGTATTCGGGATTGATGCGAATCACGGCACAACCCGGGGCACTTTGTATCACGGTGAATTCGCTCATGGTGGGGCGCAGGTGGTCAAAGGTGATATTCCGCATCACTATATTTTTGCAGTTTTTGAAGATGAAGGGGGTCATGATGCCCCGAATCATCACAGTGGCACCGTTCCCTTCAATCACCACATCCTGCTTATTTTCAAGAAAAATGCCGCAGAAGCGCTCCCCTTCCGGGTTCTCCTGCTTCTTTGCCGTGTTGCTGAAATACAGCCCCTTCAGGTGGAATCCCGTTTCGGGGGCAATCTCATAAACCTTTCCCGGCTCCAGCATAACGGTGGTGCCGCTTTCAACACGGCAGAACAATGCGGATAACTCGTTCATTTTTTCTTCCTGCCTTTTTTCTTGTCGTATTTCAAGGCGAAAAACGCCCGAATGTGCGCGAAGATCGCTTTTAAGGCATATTGTGTTCAAAGCCCTTTTACCTTCGGTTTGACTATACAGAATCCCCCTCACCCTGTCAAGAGGGTTTGCCGCTCCCGCTGCCGCCCTGTTGACAATAAATTTGCGTTCCGTTATACTGATAAACCTATTGTATCCATAAACTGCTAAAACTGAAAGGATTCTCCATGAACATTCAACTCTCCGACCACTTTGATTATAAACGGCTGTTCCGTTTCGTCATTTCCCCCGTTGCCATGATGCTGTTCACCTCCATCTACGGCGTGGTGGACGGCTTTTTCGTCTCCAACTTCGCAGGCAAAACCGATTTTGCTGCCATCAACCTGATTATGCCCTTCCTGATGATTCTGGGCGGCACGGGCTTTATGGTGGGCACGGGCGGCACCGCACTGGTCTCCAAGGTGATGGGCGAGGGCGACGGCGAACGGGCCAACCGCTATTTCACAATGATGATAAAAATCACCCTCATCATGGGTGTTGTGCTGGATGTGGTGGGCTTTTTGTGCATTCGCCCCGTGTCGGTATTCTTCGGCGCCACCGAGGCCATGATGCCCGCCTGCGTGCTCTATGGCAGAATCGTTGCCGCCTTCGGCGTAACCTTCATGCTGCAAAACGTGTTTCAAAGCTTTTTGATTGCGGCGGAGCGGCCCGACCTGGGCTTTAAAATCACCGTAGCGGCAGGGGTCACCAACATGGTGCTGGATGCCCTTTTTGTGGGGCTGTTCAAATGGGGCGTGGCAGGTGCCGCCGTGGCCACGGGGCTGAGCCAGACGGTGGGCGGCGTTTTGCCCCTGATTTTCTTCTGCCGTCAAAACGGAAGTCCCCTGCGCCTTGTTAAAACAAAACTGGAATCGCGGCCCATCCTGAAGGCCTTTGCCAACGGCTCCTCGGAGCTCATGAGCAACATCGCCATCTCCGTGGTGAGCATTCTCTACAACTTCCAGCTGATGAAATATCTGGGTGAGGACGGCGTTTCCGCCTACGGTGTGCTGATGTATGTGCAGTTCATCTTCATCTCCCTGTTCATCGGCTACTCCATCGGCGTGGCGCCCATTGTTGGCTTTAATTTCGGTGCACAGAACCACGCGGAGCTTAAAAATGTATTCAAAAAAAGCGTGCTGATTATGGGCATTGCCGGCACCCTGATGGCGGCGGTGGCCTTCGCCCTGGCAGGGGTGCTCTCCCGCATGTTTGTGGGCTATGACGAGGCGCTGTGCGCCCTGACCGTGCATGCCTTCCGTCTGTTTTCCGTCTCCTTTGTTCTCACGGGCTTCAACATCTTCTCCTCCTCCTTCTTCACCGCTTTGAACAACGGCGGCATTTCGGCGGCCATCTCCTTTTTGCGCGCCCTTGTGTTCCAGTCCGGCTCGGTCATTCTGCTGCCCCGTCTGTTCGGTGTGGACGGCATCTGGTGGGCCATCTCCGTGGCGGAAATTTTCGCCGCCCTGCTCTCCGCCGCTTTCCTGACGGCAAAGCGGAACAAATATCATTATATATGATTGCTCCCATCTGTTACGCTCCCCTTTCGGGAGCGTTTTTTGTTGTCTTTTCCGCCGGGCTTTGCTAAAATAAAATCATTGAAAAAATGTTTACGCATATGTGAGGTTTTGTCCTTTCCCTGCGACAAAGGGGTGAAAGGATTTGCAAATACTTTTCGTGAAAGGGGGCTGCCCATGGATAACGGTGCCGAATACTACCGCCGCTTTTTAGCGGGGGATGAAAACGGATTGGCTATGCTGATTGCCGAATACAGGGACGGCTTACTGTTTTACCTGAACAGCTTTGTCAATAACATGACCGCCGCCGAGGAACTGACGGAGGATACCTTTGTGCGCCTGGGCGTAAAAAGGCCGAAATTCAAAGGAGATTCCTCCTTTCGCACATGGCTCTATGCCATCGGCCGTCATACGGCTCTGGACCACCTGCGCCGCAGCAAACACCGGGGCGAAAGGGATTGGGACTCCTGCATTGACCTTGCAGACGAGCAGCAGTTGGAGGAAGAATACCTGCGGGAGGAACGCAAAATCACCCTGCACCGCGCCATGGCCGCACTAAAAGCGGAATACCGTCAGGTGCTGTGGCTCACATATTTTGAGGATATGAGCAACCGGGAGGCCGCCGCCGTGATGCACAAAAGCCTCCACGCTACGGAGGTGCTGTTGAGCCGTGCCCGGCAGTCCCTGAAAAAAGAACTGGAAAAGGAGGGCTTTTGCTATGAAGACCAATGAGGAAATGACGGCAAGCGTGTTAAGCCGTATTCAAACGGAAAAGTCCGAGCTCAGAAGAAAGAGAAAACAAATCATCACACCCTGCTGCCTTGCCTTATGCGTGGCTGCCGCCGCTGCGGCTGCGGGAATTCTGCATAAGGGTCCCGTGCAAACGGCGGCAAGCATGGATTCCTTCCACGGCAATCAGGCACAGAATGAACAGCTTTACGAAATGGCGGATGCCGCCGAAAACCGTGTGCCAAACGAAAATGAGAGTGAACCCCTTTCGGGCAGCACCGCCGCAATTTTCCCCGCCGGTGAGGAGCAAAAATCCACTGCCCCCGTAAAGCAGGAGACAACAAAAAAACAGGAAGCCACCACCGTTGTCCCCGATGGCGGTGCGGTAAAATCCGGGGACGGCTACGGTTCATGGCAAAATGAGGCAAGCGCCGAGGGTGCCTACAACAAAGGCGGCATCACCTCCGCCGTAATGGGTTTTTGCGTTAAGTTGAAGGGGGAAATTCTCACCCGTGACGCAGGCGCCGCCTACATCCGCGAAAATGCCCCCTCCCTTGCCTCCGCACTAAGGGCCGACCCCATTATCGGCCCGGGAGCGCTGCAGTTTTCCACCGTGGGCTACTCTCACCTGACCGTTTCAGAGGATGAGGGGTTATTCGTAAACACAGCCTTCGTGGATTACCCCGTGTTCCGTGACGGCAAGGTAATCGCCGTGGTCACCGCCTATATGGACAACGGCAAAATCTACAGCTGCCCCGCCTACGGCGGCCCCGGCCTTGCCGCCCTGAACAAGGCACTGGATGCCGACCCCAACGGCGATGTGGTGTTCCTTTATTGGGGGCAGGTGCCCGAGATTTTCATTACCCAAAACAACACCTTCTTCTTTAACCCCTGCGCCATTCCCGTGGAGAAGGGCGTGGATTATTACACCTTCTTCCATGGTCACGGCAACGAGGCAAACAAAGCCGAAATGCTGGCAAGCGCCGTTACCGTATGATGAACACCGTGAAAAAAGCTATATCCCTTGCCATACTACTTGGCATGTTGTTTGCCTTTGCCGCCTGCGGGGCGGAATACTACATCACCAAAAAAGATGTGCTCACCCGTGTTGCTTTCACCGTATCGGATACTTTTACAAATTTCTCTGCCCGGCAGCACAGGGTGAGCCCTTCTGTTTCGGTGTAATCCTGCATCGGTTTTACGCATTTTTTCCATTTTCATAATACTTTCTTAATGAAATGCGGTATAATAGAAGAAGAACATATTGACCGAAAAAAGGAACGCATTATGAAAATAATACAGGCCGTAACGGCTTTCTTCAAAAATTTAACCAAAGACCTTTTTTATCTGCTTCTCATCATACTGGTGCTGATTGCGGGCATCAATATTTATGTGATTGCCCGGGCGGAGGCGGATATCGTATCCCCCGAGCAGGCCGGCAGCGGTTACGACTGCATTCTGGTGCCGGGCTGCGGCGTGCACGGCGACACTCCCAGTGATATGCTGCGTGACCGGCTGGACAGAGCCATTGCCCTGTATGAGGAGGGTGCCGCTCCCGTCATCCTGATGAGCGGCGACCACGAGGACGACTACTACAACGAAGTGGCCGTGATGCAGAATTACGCCGTTGCCCACGGCGTGCCCGCCGAGGCCGTTCAACTGGACCACGAGGGCTTCTCCACCTTTGAGAGCATGTACCGCGCCGCCAACGAATTCGGCATGCAGAAGGTGCTGGTCGTGACCCAGCGCTACCACCTGTACCGTGCCGTGTATGTGGCAAAGCATATGGGCATGGAGGTTACGGGCGTGCAGGCCATGCCCAACACCTACCGGGCGCAGATTTATAACGAAATCAGGGAGATTCTGGCAAGGGATAAGGATTTTCTTTTCTGCCTTCTTCATGTTACTCCCTCAACCGAATGAAAGGGCGTGAACCCATGAAAAAATGGATTATCGCAGCCGCAGCCCTGCTGGCTGCCGTGCTGATTGTGCCCATTCCCACCGTCTCCTGCGATGACGGAGGCACACGGGAATTTAAGGCACTCACCTACAAAATCGTAAAATGGAACCACATGTATGAGGGCGACCTCTGCTACAACTCCACCCGCTTCTATTTCGGCAAGGATAAAAACAAACCCGTCAGCGAGCTGTGGAAGGAGATTGCCCCGGATTCACCATTCACCGATACACAGACACAGACCCCCGACCCCGCCGGGGAGCATTCGGCAGAAAGCCCCGTTATTATGCGGGCAACGGTTCTGGAAATCACCGCCGACACCGTTACGGTGGAACCCGCTGAGGGTTCTCCGGAGCAAAATTCCGCCGACAAAATCGTGATTTCCAAGGTATTCATATCGGAAAACAGTACCGCCGCATTCCCCGTGCTGAGGGTTGGTGACACGGTGGAAATCGGCTATGACGGCATGATTGCCGAGACCTACCCCGCCCAAATAAGGGGGGTCTGCTACATCAAGCAGATTGCCCCGTCAAAAACAGACACCCGCCTTTTGCTGGAGCATGACGGCACAAGGGTATACATCAATCAGGAGGATTCCGACTACGTTCTCTCCGTGCTGGAGAAAAGCATGATAATTCATCTAACCGTATTCGGCGGCAGCAGGGATTACACCATCATCCTCCCCGAAGGCACCTACGGCATCCCCGAAAAAGTGTATTATGATATGGAAACGGGTGAAATCGGCAAGCAGAGTGTGGGCTGTGTTCCGGCGGAGGAAAAAGCCCGATTTGACAACATACTGGCAGGCTATTTTGCAATATACGGCACCGAAGGCAGGCAGGGCGCAACCCTCAAGCCCACCTCCGCCGCCGTGGTGAAAACCGCCTACAACAAAGCCGATTCCGTGCACTACATCCGTTCCGCAAAAAAAGAAACAAAAACCGCTTACCCTTACATAGTTGTCATCAGGAGCAAAGAAGAACTGACGGAATACTATGACAGCAACAAATCCGTCTGGTTCTTTAACAGCAACGATTTCGGCGAGCAAAACATCAGCTTTAAAGATGCCATCGCCAAATATGACGATGCGTATTTCAAAGAAAACGCCCTGATTATGGTCGTCACGAGCGAGAGCAGCGGCTCCTTCACCTACCGAAATGCAAAGCTTTCGGGCAGTACCGTTACCGTGGAGCGTTTGAATCCTCAGGTTTACACCTGCGATATGGCCTATTGGCACATCATTCTTGAGGTGCCTCAAACCGACCCCGCCCCGGGCGGCAAAATCAATATTGAGTTTACCGATATTGATGTGTGACAAGGCAAAAGGGATTTGAACACAATATGCCTTAAAAAGCGATCTTCACGCACATTCGGGCGTTTTTCGCCTTGAAATACGACAGTATTCCTGCGGCGAAGAAAC
>JAZRWZ010000051.1:0-5041 GCA_045599985.1 Acutalibacteraceae bacterium
TGGGCTTTGATGAGAAAGGAAAGATTAAGAATTATATCTTCGCCCTGCCCGTAAAAAAGAGAAGCTATGTTACATCAAAGTATGTTTTTGTCGGTGCATTTGTATTGGTTTCATTTTTGACTTTTTTGCTGATTCATTTTATTAACATTAAATTTTCTTATACAAATGATATGAGCAGGCTGCTTTCCAATCTTTCCATTCCTTTTATATCTCTTGTCATTTTTATTTATGCGTTAGAGCTTCCGTTTTACATTCTCAAGGGCGTTGAAAAAGCCATGCTCTTAAAAATTGCAATTGTTATGACAATCGGTCTTGCGCTGATGGGCTTCATCTTTTTCGGCAACTTAGAAGTTTTCAGGAATTTCAACATAATTACCATCACACAGTGGTTTGACAGGCACAATATCACCGGGAAGCTTGTAAAAACCGTTACTCCCTGTGCTGCCTGCATTGCATGTATCGTTTCGTATTTGTTTACGGCAGCAAGATATGACAAGAAAGAAGATATGAATTAGGCTGAATAATATTTGTTCATTGCAAAACTCTTTAAAAATTAAATATGCGATTGTCTTCTTTCTGACATAATATAAGAATCAGCTATTGTATTGATTGAATATTACAGTCATTTATGGTAATATGAATTAGTCAATTCATTCTGATTTATATTATATTTCGGCTTATGCTTTTTTGAAAAGAGGATATGACATGAATCTATCAAAAAGAATAACAAGTGTTTTCCTGTGCCTGTGCATCATGATGTCATTTACGATTGTGGGATTTGCGGAGGAATACGAGGACCCCGCTTCATATCCGTTTGTGTTTGTTCACGGTATGATGGGCTGGGGCGAGAATAGTGAAAGCACATTAATGAAAAATAACTATTGGGGATTTTCGGGGGACAATAATGTTCCCAAATATCTGCGTTCACTCGGTTATGAGGTCTGCGTTCCCTCTGTCGGTGCAATGAGCAGTGCATGGGACAGAGCGTGTGAGCTTTACGCGCAGCTGACGGGTACGGTTGTTGACTATGGCGCCGCTCATTCTGCGGAGCATCATCATGCGCGTTTTGGCAGAGACTATACAGGCAGACCGATAATGGAAGGCGGTTGGAATGTCAAGGATAAAATCAACCTTGTAAGCCATTCTTTCGGCGGCCCGACCGTAAGCATCTTCGCTTCGCTTCTTGAATACGGTGTTCAGGCCGAAATAGAAGCTTCACCCGAGGATTGCAGTGAATTCTTCAAAGGCGGGCACGAAGGCGTTGTTTACAGTATTTCCACTCTTGCCTCACCTCACAACGGTTCTCCGCTTGCCAATCTGCTTTATGATACAGTAATTCCCGTTTATCTGATTTGTGCGTTAATCAACATAATGAATCCGTCAAAACTCGACTTTATGATGGATCAATACGGGCTTAATAAAGACCCTGCAACGGGCGAAAAGGCTAAGTTCAGCATTGAGAATATTATAGCTCTTGCAACAAATGACGATCACGACGGTTATGACATGACCATTAAGGGTGCAAGAGAACTTAATGCGAAATATCCGCCTGCAAAGCATACATACTATTTCTCCTATTCGGGAGATATTACAGATGAAAACAACTTCGGCGGCAGAAAAATCGCAAAAGACTTTTCAAAGGGCATATTCGGAATAACAGGAAGCATCATTATTGCCTGCTCCGGCAAGTATATCGGCGGCGAAAAGCTCGGAAAAGAATGGGCAAACAATGACGGCTTTGTTCCCGTTGTCAGTGCGCAGTATCCTTTCGGTCAGCCTCATGAGAATTATGCTGAGGGAATGAAAGCCGAAAAAGGCATATGGTATGTGATGCCCACAACCGAGGGCGGCTCTCACGGATATCATGTTGCCGGTTCGCAGGATACCCTTTACGGTTTTTATGACGAAATGATAGATGTTATTAAAAACACGGCAAAATAAGTAGTTACAAAAAAGTCGGGAGTGTATCCCGGCTTTTTTATTTCAATCCCTCATACTCTTTTGTCAAAAAGTATTGATGTCTTTATCTTTTTTACAAAAATATTGTACTTTCCGTTTTTTCGTATTAGAATGTATTCAATACCTAAAGAAAAGGGGAGAAATCAATGGAAAAGAAGTTTCGCGTAGGAATTATCGGCACAGGCGGTATTGCGCATGCACATATGCGTTCTTACCTTAAAATTCCCGAGGTTGAAGTTGTAGGCGGCGCGGATATTATTCCCGGCAAGGCAAGAGCATTTTTTGATGAATTCGAAATGCCGGATGCCCTTGCTTTTGAATCTGCGGAAGAACTGCTGAAAACCGGGTTGGATGCTGTTTCCGTTTGCACATATAATACCCAGCATGAGGTTTGCGCGGTTCAGGCCCTTGAAGCGGGCTGCAATGTGCTGCTTGAAAAGCCCATGTGCCTTGATATGAAAGAAGCGGCCAACATCATGGCAGCAGAAAAGAAAAGCGGCAAATTCGTTTCCGTTGGTTTTCAGCCCCGTTACGGCAGCAACTTCCGTCAGGTGAAAGATATCGTTTCCTCCGGCGTGCTGGGCGACGTGTATTATGTTCAAACCGGAGGCGGTCGCTCCAGAGGTATTCCCGGCAGAACCTTTATTGAAAAAGATAAGGCCGGTGTAGGGGCTCTTGCGGATATCGGCTGCTATGCCCTTGACTTTGCTCTCAACACCATCAATTATCCCAAGCCTCTTACCGTATCGGCTGTGGCTTACGATTATTTCGGTACAAATCCCAAGTATTATTCCGATTCAGACCGTTTCACGGTGGATGATTTTTCTGCTGCTTTTATTCGCCTTGAAGGCGGCGTTACCCTTGATTTTCGTATGAGCTGGGCCATGCACATGGATACCTTTGGTGATTTCCTTTTCCTCGGCAAGGATGCCGGATTAAAGGTTCGCCAGCCCAACTATCACCCCTGGGGCGGCGCATGGGACGGCACAGTGGGTCAGATGTGGCTGTATCAGGATATGTTCGGCAAAGCCACTCATACCGAAATTCCCATTGAAACAGACGGCAACAACGATTTGTTCCTTCAAAAGGTGAGTGCATTTACGGATGCCTGCATCAACGGCGGTTCCGCTCCCGTTCCCACCTCACAGATTGTATATAATCAGGCGATTATTGACGGTATCATTCGTTCTACTGCCTGCGGTCATGAGGTGGAAACCGACTTTTCATTCCTTGATACTCTCGGCAAATAATCACGTATTTTATGAACTGATATAAAAACTCCGCTGTATGAATTTTCTCATACAGCGGAGTTTCATATTTGTTGTTATTTTCTTAACAGCAGGTTGATAATCGGCACAATGATATTGATTGCGGAATTAAACAGAGAAATAATTGTGGGAATAAAGCCGTAATCACGAATCTCTTCAAAGATATTTTTGCTGATTTTTACCTTTCTGTTCTGCTGGGCAGCGTAACAGTCGGGGATTTCAGGATAGCCGCTTTCACCGACTTCGAAGCTTTCAAGATAATCTTTAAATGCAATCCATTCTTTTACTTCGTTTCCGTTCTTATCCTTAAGAGATAAGGAATAGAAATCAAAAATCTTTTTGCCGTTTTCATCTCTGGGTGCAATGGAAATAAAGCCTTTGGTAACCTGATTCACCATGTCAAGCATATTGATGGCGTACATGTTGCCTACAACTTTATAAAGCTTGTTATTTTCGATTTTCTGAGGTTCTCCGTCACCTTTTACGATACCGGAATTCATAACCTCATTCAGAATCAGGCGTTTTGTGTTAAAAGTGTAACTGAGGCCGGAATAACTCATTTTGATGGAGCTTACAAGTGCACCGATGGAAGCATCCAACTCGTTGAGCAGCTTTAATTCCCAACCGTAGAGGTAGCAGGAAACAATGGGATGGCCTGCTGTGCCGTCCGAACCAACACCAAGAGAGCAGATTTCAAATGCATCTGCAATGGTGATATCGCCTTTTTCAAATGCACCTCTGACCGTGCCCAAACCTACAAGGGCCACATCAATGTCGTTAACGCCGTTTTGCTCGGCTTCATAAATATAAGAGTCGGCAATCAAATCACCAAGGGGGTATTCCTGATGGGTGTTATACATTTCATCAAGGCCCATAAAGTCAAAATTGCTGTGGGCAATGATTTTATCGAAGGACTCGCCGGGCTCAAGATAGGTGTTGTTTATTTTCTCTTTATATTGCTCAAATCTTTCCTTGGTTTCGGGGTCTTCCTGAATGGATGAATTAAGAGGAATCAGCTTGTAGTCTTTTACATTCACTTTTCCATTTTCTGCTGAAACGGTTAATTTACCCACGTTTTTCAGGTATTCGCCGCAGGAAACGATGACGGTATCGCCGATAATAACCGGCTTTGAATAAGTGGTGTGGGTGTGTCCGCTGATAATCACATCAATATCGGGTACTTTTTTGGCAAGGTCGATATCTTCGCCGTTTTTGCCGTCACCGTCTGTGCCGGAGTGAGAAACGGCAATGATGATATCGCAGCCTTCGTTTTTGAGCTTTTTGACCTGCTCTTTTGCGGATTTGATGTAGTCGATATATTCAAAATCGGTCTGAATGCAGGCGATGCAGCTGATGCCCACAAGTCCGAACAATCCGATTTTGTGCCCGGCGCACTCGATGATGGTGTTTTCTTTTACACCGTATTCTTCACATGCTTTTTTGAAATCAAGCTGTTCCTCAGTCAAATCACCGGAAAGATCGATGTTGGACTGCACGATTTCGGGGAGAGGATCGCCGGAGGCTATGGCTGCACGGAGCATTGCTGCGGCGCCTTTGGCACCGAAATCAAATTCATGATTGCCAAAGGTGGTAACATTGCAGCCGCAGATGCCAAGGTTGCGAAGCTCGTAGGCATCGGTACCGTAGGCGGCCTGATACAGTGTGCCCATGGAGAAATCGCCGCCGTCAAGGAAAATTGTGTTTTCGTCCTTGTTTTCTTTGATTACGGTGGCAAGCCTTGCCGCACCGCCGTGCTCAATCAGTTCACCGCCCACAATATTGCTTGTGGGGTAGAGATAATCATGACTGTCATG
>JAZRWZ010000052.1:0-13213 GCA_045599985.1 Acutalibacteraceae bacterium
TCCCCTCTACAAGGCTGTAACCGGAGAGCTTGTCACGGAACAGGTACTGGGTGCCCGTGGAGATTCGGCCCGCATCATCCCCCACCACATGAAGGGTGGCCTTACGCACGGCGGCGGAATCGTTATAGATTCGTCTGCCGTTCTCCGTTTTGGCAAGCACAGCCCCGTTGCGGTCAAAAATAGCACCGGCGGTAACGGTGGCACCGTTTTTGTAGATGTGCTGATTGGCTTTGTTGGCGGACCAGACGGCACCGTTTTGCCAAAGGCTGAAAATCAAAAAGCCGACACCCGCCAGAAACAAAATCAAAAACGCGTATAACGCGGCGGTTCGTTTGAGTGTATTTCTCAATACAGTGCCTCCTTTCCGTTGTGAAATCTGCCGTTACCGGCTGCGGCCACGGCGGTGAATGGGCACATCCCCTGCCCCTGCCGCAGCCTTTTGGGGCGCACGGGGACGGGTGACGGGTACCGAAGCAATGGGCTCCGGCGGGTGGAAGGTGATGCCTGCCGAGCGGATGTAGGCAAGCAGACCCCACGAGCAAATCATACTGGAGCCGCCGCGGCTGACAAAGGGCAGCGTAACACCCGTCAGGGGTAAAATATCCGTAATACCGAAAATATTAAGAGCTAACTGGAACAGCAGCATTCCCGCTGCGGCGGTGGCGGCCACGGCGTAAAAGCTGGAGCCCGCCTGACGCACGCTGCGCAGAGCAAACAGAGCGATGCCCACAAAGCAGAGCAGCAGCATCAGCCCTACAATCAGCCCCATCTCCTCACACACAAGGCCGAACACAAGGTCGGTGGAGGAGGCATACACATTGCGCAGCTTCCCCTGCCCTATGCCGAGGCCGAGCAGGCCGCCGCTGCTCATGTAAATGAGCACACGGCTTTGCTGATAGCCGGAGGTATCCATATACTCCCACACATGGCGGTATGCCGCAAAGCGCTTGGCAACATAGGGCTTGAAGTAAATTATCAGCAGCGCTCCCATGAGGGCAGCCGTGCACACCAGCACAATGGTGCGCACATCGCCGGAGCGCATGTAGGCAATCAGAATAAAGGTGAAAAAGAAGATGAGCGCCGTGCCGAAATCCTGCATAAGAAAAAGCATGCCCACGCAGGCCAATGAAAACAGCACATATTTTGTCAGGCTGGTGTTGGATATCAGGTACTCCAGCGTAACGGCACCCACAAAAATGAAGGCGATTTTCACAAGTTCCGACGGCTGCAGGGAGAAAAAGCCCAGGTCAATCCAGTTCAAAGTGCCGTTGGTGGTTTTGGCCAGCACAAGGTTTGCCGCCAGCACCAGAAGGGAAAGCACCGCCACCGGCAGGCGCAGTTTGGCGGCAAGGTCAATATTCTTTAATATCGCCTGAAGAATAAGGTAAGTCGCAAGCCCCGCCACAATGGCAACGGCCTGCTTGAGGGCATAGCTTTCACCCTTGCTGGCGCACACGGTAAGCCCGATGCCGCACAGGAAAAAGGCCATGACCTCCAATTCAAAATAATCGGTTTTGGTGGCAATGGTGCCCACAAGCACATAGAGCCACTCCAGCACGATGTAACCGAAAAAGATGCAAATCAAGGTAAAACTGATGGTTTCGCCCTGCAGTAAAACGCAGGCATTGCAAAGCAGTTGAAACAGCGTTAAGGCAATCAGCACCGTTACCTGCTTAAACGCAGGCTGGCGGCGTTTTGCCCGGGTCTGTTCGGCGGCCACGGCCACACCCCCTTCCGAATGATTCTGACGAAAAAACAAAGCCGTAAAGAAGTATGTATTCTTTAGAATTTTATCATAAGATTACCTTTTTGGCAACGAAAGAGCGGAAAAAAGCGGCGAAAAACCGTTGGGCACCTCCGCAAGGGCCCCGTATTCCGCCGCTTTATACTATTCACTTATACCATCAGTTCGCAAATCAATTCGCTCATGGCAGAGGGGTCCTCCACGGCAATACCGCTGATAAGGCAGGCAGAGGAATACAGCAGCTTGGCGTATTTTGCCACCTTCTCCCGGTCCTCCGTGTAAAGCGCCTGCAGTTTTTCGGCAATGGGATGGTCGGCATTGATTTCCAGCGTCATCTCCGCCTTGATTTTTTCGGAGGCGGGCATGGCGTTGATGACCTTTTCCATTTCGGAGCTGATTTCGCCGCCGCTGGTCAGGCAAACGGGGTGACCGCTTAATTTATCGGTAAAACGGGTGGCCTTCACCTTGCCGTCAAGGCTCTCCGTCATGAAGTCGAGCAAGTCCCTGGCCTCGGTGTTCTTGGCCTCCAGAGCTTCCTTGTCGCCCTTGTCGCCCAGATCCAGTTCATCCGTGCAGATGTTCACAAAGCTGCACTCGCCGTAGTCGCGCATCATCTTGAGCATGAACTCATCCACATCGGCGGTGCACATGAGCACCTCAAAGCCGGCGGCCTTCACGGCATCGGTCTGGGGCAGCATATTGATTTTGCTTTCGGTTTCGCCGCAGGCATAGTAGATAACCTTCTGCTCCTCCGTCATGCGCTCCTTGTACTCGGCAAGGGTCACATATTTGCCGTCGGCGGTGGATTTGAACAGAATCAGATCCTGCAGGGTCTCCTTTGCCATGCCGTAGCTGGAATAGATGCCGAACTTCAACTGCAGGCCGAAGGCATCAAAGAATTTCTCATAGGCCTCACGGTCATCCTTGAGCAGCTTTTCCAGTTCGGATTTGATTTTTCTCTCAATATTGCGGGCAATCACCTTGAGCTGGCGGTCATGCTGCAGCAGCTCGCGGGAGATGTTCAGGGACAAATCGGGGCTGTCTACAAGACCCTTGGCAAAGCTGAAATAATCGGGCAGCAAATCGGCACATTTCTCGGTAATCATCACGCCGTTGGAGAACAGCTGCAGGCCCTTTTCATAATCCTTGGAATAATAATTGAAGGGCACATGAGAGGGAATGTAAACCAGCGCATCATAGGCGGGCACACCCTCGTTTTTGCTGTGGATTACCTTGATGGGGTCCTCGTAATCGTAAAACTTCTCCTTGTAGAAGTTGTTGTACTCTTCATCCGTAATCTCATTCTTGTTTTTGCGCCAGATGGGCACCATGGAGTTGAGCTGCTCGGCCTCGGTCACGGTTTCGTACTCGGGGGCAACATCCTCATCCTCGCCCTCTTCTTTCGCCTTGGGCACGCTCTTTTCCATATCCATCATAATGGGGTAACGGATATAGTCGGAATACTTCTTGACAAGGCTGCTGATTTCATACTGCTCGGTAAAGCGGCTGTATTTTTCGTCCTCGGTATCCTCTTTAAGGAAAAGGGTGATGACGGTGCCGTGGTCAAAATCCGCCTCGCAGGGCTCAATGGTGTAGCCGTCCGCTCCGTCGGATACCCAACGGTTGGCCTCGCTGCTGCCGTAGGCACGGGAAACGACCTCCACTCTGTCACTCACCATAAAAGCGGAATAGAAGCCGACGCCGAACTGGCCGATAATCTCCAGCTCGCTTTTGCCCTCTTCCTCGCCGCTCTTGAAATCCAGAGAGCCGCTTTTGGCAATGGTGCCCAGGTTGGTTTCCAGCTCATCCGCCGTCATGCCGCAGCCGTTATCAATCACCTTGAGGGTACCGGCCTCTTTGTCGGCCTCCAAGCGAATCACATAGTCGTTGCGGGCCATGCCCGTATCCTCACCGAGGGAGCGGTAATACTGCTTGTCCAAAGCATCGCTGGCGTTGGAAATCAACTCACGCAGAAAAATCTCTTTATGGGTATAGATGGAATTTATCATCATATCCAGCAGCTTTTTGGATTCCGCTTTAAACTGTTTTTTTCTCATCTTGTTCACTCCTGTTTTTTCAAATGATTCCTTAATATTGTAGCTCCAACACTTATAAAGTCAAGCATCGGAGCCGAGATTTAAACTATTATTCACATTTTCAATAGAATGTGTCAATTTTCTATTTTTTAAACTGGCGGAATTTCTCTTTCACGGCCTCAATGCGTTTTTCCAGATTTTCCAACTGGTCAGCAGCGCTTTGGCGCATCATGGGGAACTCGTTGAACATGCGGTTCTTGTACTTTTCCCCGCCCTTTTTGATGCCGTCCGTCAGTTTTTCAAAGCTTTGGCGGATATCCTCATACTGTTTGGCGGCATCGTCCCGCAGGGAAGCCGCTTTTTCGGAAATGGAGGCCATCTCATCCATGCTCAGGGCAACAATATCGTCAATGGTGTTGCCGAAGAAGGAGGAAAGCATAATACCGAAGGATTTGAGCTTATCCATCAGCTTGCGCACATCCATGGCCTTGCGCACCGCGTCAATCACATCCACCAAAAAGATGACCAGAATCACCGCCAGAATCCCGTACACAAATTTCACCGGCAGGCGGCCGATAAAGCGGTCAAAGAAGGGATGCATCAGGTACAAAAACACCACACCGGCCGTGCCCCAATACATGGAATGGAGAAAACAGATGCGGCCCTGAATATTCAAAAAGCGGTTGGAGTAATCCCACCAGCGGGCGTGGAACAGCTTTTCCATAAGAAAGCTGACTATGAATTCCACAATATCCGCAAATACCAGACTTGTTAAAAACACGGCGACGCCGGTAACACTGACCGTATGACCCGCTGCCGTAACGGGCATGGGAATGTGCCGGATGGGTTCCACCAGCACCATAAACACCAAAGCACCCGTGCCGTAAATGGGGCAAAGGGGGCCTGTCAGAAAGCCCCTGTTCACCCATTTGCGGGGGCGAACGGAGCAATAGCAGGACTCCACCAGCCAGCCCAAAGCACTGTAAAAAAAGAAATAAAGCGCATAACGCGCAACCGTTTCAAGCATTTTTTATCCTGTCTTCCGTTTGTTTTTTCTGCATTCCGCCAATTCACGGCTCGCGCAGTATTTATCCGCCAAACAGAGTAAATACCCCTCTGCATAGCGGGGCGGCACCACAGTCAAAGGCCACATGTGGCGCTTAATGGAGTTCTCGGTTTTTTTGTCCAGCGTGCCGCAAAGCGCTTTGGCGTTTTTCACCGCAAAACCCGGGTGCCGGTAACCGTGAGGCCGGTGGCTCCAGTCGTTTTCGTGCCAGTCATAGTAGTATAAATCGTGCAATATACCCGCTCTGGCTCCCACCGTGGTATCCAGTGAAAAATGCCTGCACAGGCGAAACGTCATGTAGGATACACTGGTGATATGGCGCAGGCGGTCAATGTAATCGTGCTGCACAAAGCGTGACAGACCGCTCACCTCATCGGTAGCCAGAAGGTCCCCTGCCAGCGCGTAAAAATCGGGGTCATTCTGCGCCGAAAGGTTCAGGGAACGGGCATAAACCTCATCAAAAGCCTTCAGGGCATTCCTCATATTTTGACAATCCTGCCTTCCCGTCTGGCGCGGGGTGCGGGGTATTCACCCACACCGTAGCCGAGAATACAGTTGCCGATGCCTTCGTAGGATTCGTCAACGCCCCACTTCTTCAGCAGTGCTTTCCCTTCGGGGGAAGCGAACACCTCACGGGCGCGGTGAATCCAGCAGGAATCCACATTAACGGCATGGGCGGCATTCATCAGGTTGCCCATTACAAGGGCGCCATCCTCCACATAGGTTACAACCGAGGGGTCGGCCAGCACCACTACCACGGTGGCGGCACCGTAGAAGGGATCGTTCTCGCTGCCCATCACCTTTGCATTCAGGCGGGAGAGCAGAGCCACGGTTTCCGGGTCACGCACAGCCACCATTACGGTGGACTGGCGGTTCATGCCGGAGGGGGCGTATTCTCCTGCCTTCAGGATGATATCCAGTGCCTCATCGTCTACGGGGCGGCCGTCATAGGCGCGCACACTGCGGCGCTCCGTCAAATTCTTGATAATATCGTTCACGGTAATTCCTCCGTTTATTCAAATATCGGGGATACAGGTGAATAGTGTATCACAATCCCCTTTTCAAAACAATGAGGGAATTGTTAATTTTCAGTTAAAAAGCCATCCGTTCCCATAACAAAACGAATGGCTTTTTTCCATAATTCTGTTTTCACGATTCAAAGGACGCAATCGACTTGCCGCCCCGCGCCAGATATTCCCGATAGAGGCGCTGCTTGTATTCCGCCGTGTATTCATAACCCCAAAGGTTATATACCCCTTCAAAGTCCTCAAAGGTTTCGTCGGGATACACCCGAAGGGTTTCCAAATCCAAAGGCAGGGGAATTTCCACCGTGCCGTTGGCGGCGATATAGTAGCGCTCGCAAAGCTCAATGGCCTTTCGGTTGGCCTCATAGCGGGGCAAATCCCCGTCAAACATAATCTGGGTGGTGGGGAACAGCACTACGGCGGCGTGGGCCAGTTCATAAAAATCCGCGGTGCAGCCGAAATGGCCGTGGTGAGCATCCTGCATCACATCACATTTGAGGGATGCGGGGTAACGGGCGCACAAAATGGCGCTTTCCTCGGCACCGGCATCCCCGGGGAACATCACAACACTGCCCCCCGCCTCCATGCGAAGCACTACGGTGGAGTCGTTGTAGTTGGCTAAATCCTTTGGATGCACATCCTCATGGGTGCAAAGCACATCCAGCTGCAAATCGCCTATGAAAAACCGCTGGCCGGTGTGCAGCTTGATTTTGGGGATATCGGTGCTTTCCACCAGTTGATGGAAATGCTCGGTAAAAATCTTATCCGATGCCATCCAGTTCCCGTTATCGCGGTGGTCGCAGGGCACGAAATTGTAATAAAGCCCCTTGATTTCCACATCGTCACCGCAGTTGTAGCGCAAAAAGTCACAGAACTTGCCGATGTGGTCCACATGGCCGTGGCTGAAGAACCAACCGTCAATCACGATTTTTTCCCCCGCCGGGGTCTGACGGCGCAAAAATTCATACAGGCGGTCATTGTCGTGAACGGAGTAGGTGTGGGCGGAATCCACAATAAAGAAATGGCCCAATCCGTTTTTCACAATGTAGCACATGCCGCAGTCAATCAGGGTGTGGTCCACCTCAAACTGCCACAGCACAACGGGCTTGTCCCCTTTTTCGGGTTCGATGGCATAAGGGGCCGTGAACGGGTCGGCGGCAATGCGCAGAGCGCTGTCGTCCGATGCCAGCCAAATCTGCACCGTAAGGCCGTCTTTTTTGACACAGCAGGACAGATTGCCCTCCCGCTCGGTTTCCTGAAAAACCGGGAAGCCATCTGCGGTGAAAGCGGCGCGAACCGCCTCATATTCCTCCCGGCAGGAATGGGGGTAAAGGGCCATAACGGCACCGTTACCGCAATCATAGTAAGAGATGGGCTCCCTCCCGGGGAGAGGAAGCCCATTGAGAATATTCATATTCATTCGTCAGATTTTGAAATCGGAGAAGCCCTTGGCACCGAAGATACCGAAGACGATATCGTTCAGGCCCTTGAGAGCGCCGTTGAGAATCTTGTCAAAGGTGCTCTGCTCGGCAGGAGCTTCGTAAACGCCCAGAGAAACCAGCATGTCGAAATAGCTGCTGATAACGGCATCATCGGCATCACGGTCGTTGTGGGTGCTGTCAAGCATGGCGTTCACAGCGGCGGTGTTTTTGTCGATAAGCTGCTGCTGATCGGCAGTGGGAGTGTTGGTCTCCAGCCATTTTTCCAGAGCGGGGATGTAATCTCTGGTCAGCTTCTTGACATCGCGGCTCTCGTTGAAGATGGGGTAGGTATCCTCAAACTGCGTGTTATCGGTAATCTCGCCCAGAGCAGCGCCGAAGGCAATCTTCAAAGCGGTGTTGTTGTTCTCCAGCTCGTGCTTCTGACCCTGGAACAGCCACACATGATTGGGGAAGAAGCAGGTGGAAATATCAACGGACTTGTCGGGGCTGATGTACTTGGCGTTGGCGTTCTTCAGGTAATCGGTGGTGAACTGAGTGCCTGCGGTAACGCTGGTGGCGCCGGTGGCGGTGGACTCAATCTGGATGATTTCGTCGGAGTTGGTGGAGGTGGAACTCTCCATGAACTGGAAGAACTCGTAATCGGAGCTGTAGCCGCCGAATTCCATGCCGTAGCCGGCGATGTAGTAGAACTCTACGCCGTAATCCTTATTGAGGGTGGTAAGAGTGGTCTTCAGGTTCTTCTGGGATTCCATGAACTTGTCGGTCTGTGCCATCACATAGGCAAGGTCGCTGTTCTTGGAAAGGATGTTGGTGCGGATGGCATCATAGCGGGTATAGGGAATCATAACCATGAGGGAGGGGGTCTTGTAGATAAGGTTTTCGTCCAGAGAACCCACAACCTCATCAATAATGCTTCTCAAAGTGGCTTTGGGGAAGATGCGAAGCACAATGTTTACAAGGTAGCCCCAGGGCTCACCGATAAGGTCGGCAACAATGCCGTTGTAAACTTTGTTGGGAGCGTCGGCGGCATACTTTTTCTCTACAAGGTCGGCAATGATTTCGCTGCCGTACCATGCGCCCACGATGCTGACTACACGGGCAACCTTACCCTCGGTGCCGTGGGTCTGCAGATAGGCTTCCACTACGCTGGCGCCCATGCTCATGGGAACAAGCACTACCTTTTTGTTTGCGTCGTCTTCCTCGTAGTACTGGTCAAGCACATTGTCGATGAACTTGCTCAGATTCTCGGAGTTGTTGTAGGTGGCGGAGAAAGCGGAGTAGTTGAATACATAGAGACTCTCTTCGCTCAGGTCACCGATAACATCCTGGCAGGGGATTCTCTTGTAGAAGGTATCTCTCTGCTCGGGGGTCATATCGGCTACGGAGCACTGGTAGCAGGGGGTGTACATCACATCGGGAAGCTCGCCGTTCTCATCCACGGTGTTGTAGCGGAACAGGGACTTTACGATGTTGTCGCAGGCATGGGAGGGAACAATGTTCTGGCCGCTGGCCAAAGTGCCCAGCAAGCCGCCCAGAACCAGCAGAATGTTGATGTAGGTGCTGACTTCTTTGAAAGCAAAGCTGAAGTCGTTGCAGAGCAGGTTCCAGTCGGCAATGGCTCTGTCGGTGCTGTTCTCTGCAATGTCGGCCTCTTTATCCTCTACGCTGGCATACAGGTAGGAGGAGGACTGACCGATACCGGTAACAAAGATGATGGGATATTCTGCTCTGTTCTCGTCTGCATAGCCGATTACGGACAGGCCGGAGGCGAGCATAGCCACGCAAAGCAGAAGGGCTACGATTTTTTTCATAATTAAATCCCCTTTCGGTGACAGTAATTAGGTGCATTATACACTAATAAAAAACAAAAATCAACAAGTGAAAGGCAAGATAATGACGGAAAATGAAAATTCCTTTTCGCTCAGCAGCCGTTCCTCCTGCTCTTCGGGAGTGCCCGTATTGCCTGCGCTGATTTTGTAATCCAGTGAAACAAAGGTTTTTCCCGTTGCCTGCAGCTCGTCATGGTGGGCGGTTTGGTGCACCTGCAGGTCAGAGTAAGGAATCGCTTTGAAGCAGAAGTTCTGCCCGGCGGGGGCAAAGAATCCGAGCCCCGCCCCTGCCTCATCTTTCACCGCTGCCCGGGTCACCTTGTAGTGGGAGGAGCTTTCCTGAGGCTTCACATAGGGGTCATAATCCCCGGCGGCGGTTGTTTTGTAGAGGGAAAGGCGGCCCGCACCGTGGCGGTCGGCATAGGTTTCCATGGGCCCGAGGCCGAAATACTCCGTGCGGCAATACTTCTCAAACATGGGCAGGGAAAGGCCGAAGCGCGGCAGGGTGGGTGCGTTCTCCGTCACCTTTGCCTCAATGCTCACCTGCAGGCTGCCGTCATTGCGGAAGGTGTAGCGCACCGCGGCACGCACAGCGGGAGGCATGGCGGCAGCGGCAAAGGACACATCCGCTATAACCGTAACGGCGTCCCCGTTCTTTTCCGTCACAACGCCGTAGGTTTTCTGTATGGCTTTGTCGTAGCGGGCCCGCTTCCACACATCCAGCAAGCCGCGGGAATTGTAGGTGGCGGCGCGCCACAGATTCATGTGCATGGGCCCGGCAAGGGTATCCTCGCCGTTGACGGTAATTTGCTGCACAACGCCCAGCACCTTATCAAAGTGATAGCGGATTTTACCGCAGGAGATGAAAATATCCGTGCGGGTTTCCCCGGCGGTAAGGGGTGCTTCCTCCCCGGCGGGCAGGGGCTCCGCCTTTTCGCAAAGCATAAACTGGGCAAAGCCGATTTCATACCCCGCTTTGGCCCAGGGCATATCTTTATTAAGCCGCAAATACACATTCAGAGTTGCGGTGGCGTCATAATCCGATACAATGGGCAGGGTGAAGGCAGCGGTGCGCCCGGGCTCGATTGCCAAAGCGGGGAGTCTCCCCTCCTGCACCTTTTCACCCTTCACTTCCACCTCCCACACCGCGTCAAACTCGGCAAGGTCGGTGTAGTAGCGTTTGTTGCGAAGGCGCAGCACACCGTCGGCGTAGGTGGCCTCAAAGGGCTCATACACCTTTTTCATATCATAATAACCGGGGCGGGGAGAGCGGTCGGGATACACAAGGCCGTCCACACAGCAGATGTTGTCATTGGGCCAATCCCCGAAATCGCCGCCGTAGCGGTAAGCCGGTTTTTCTTTGGTGCCGATATTCACGGCGTGGTCGCGCAATTCCCAGATGCAGCCGCCGAAATATTTGTCGTGGTTTTCCACGCCCTCCCAATGGCGGGCAATTTCGCCGGTAGACATGGAATCCACATATTCGCAATAGAAGAAAGGCTTCTTCTGCGTTTCGTCTGCAAGATAGTCGTGAAGGTACTCGATGGAGGCATACATACGGCTTTCCACATCGCTGATATCCTTGAAATCCTTGTTGAGCCTTGCCTCGTATTCCAGATGGGCATTTTCGTAATGAATCACCGCACGGCTGTCACGGGAGCGAATCCAGTTTGCCATTTGCCTGTGGTTTTCGCCGCAGCCGGATTCGTTGCCCAGTGACCACATGATGACGCAGGCGTGGTTTTTATCCCGCTCATACAGCCTGCGGGCACGGTCAAGATAGGCCTCCCGCCACTCGGGCACATCGGAGGTATAGGCCCAGTAATCCCAATACCAGTCGCCGTAATTGTAGCCCATGCCGTGACATTCCAGATCGGCCTCATCAATCACCATAAAGCCCAGCTCATCGCACATCTGCAAAAAACGGGGGTCGTTGGGGTAGTGAGAGGTGCGAATGGCATTCGCGGAGGCACGCTTCAGGCTGTAAAGCTCCTCCAACATGGCTTCGGGAGTTACCCAGTAGCCGGTTTCCGGGTCGCTGTCGTGGCGGTTGATGCCCTTGCATTTCACCTTCACGCCGTTGAGGGTAACACAGCTGTTCACGATTTCAAAGCGTTTGAAGCCCACGGGCAGGCTGATGTATTCGGAGCCGCTGTGAATGAGCAGACGGTACAAAACGGGGTTTTCGGGGTTCCACAGTGCGGCGGAGGGAACATCGAAAGAGACCTTGCCCTCCCGGGTCTTCGCCCCGGCAATCTTCTCGCCGCCGGGGGCAAACAGCGTGCAGTCCGCCTCCTCGCCGGAGGTTAATGTGACATTCAGCACGGCGCTGTCAAAAGCGGGGCTCACCTCGTCCCGCAGTTCAATATCCCGGATTCCGTTTTCATCCCGCTCGGTGATATAAACCTCACGGAAGATGCCGGAGAGGCGGAAGAAATCCTGATCCTCCAGATAGGAGCCGTCACAGTGCTTCACCACCAGCACCTCAAAACGGTTCACGCCGTTTTGAATATAAGGGGTAATGTTCACAATACTGCTGCAGTGGCTCACCTGACTGTAAGCGGCAAAGCTGCCGTTGACCCACAGATAAAAGCAGGAGGAAACGCCCTCAAAATTCAAAAAGTAGGCCTTGCCCTCTTTTTTGGCGATTGAAGCGTCCCGGCGGTAAAGGCCGCAGGGGTTCACATCCGGCAGATGGGGCGGGTCCACGGGATAGGGGTAATCCTGATTGATGTAGTTGGGCGCATCGTAGCCCCGGCCAAGGCAAAGCTGCCAGTTGCCGGGCACGGGCACCTTGTGGGGACATTCCTGATTGGCGGGGAAATCCTTTTCCTCCATCTCCACACGGGCCACATTCTCATAAAAGCGGAAATCCCACTCCCCGCAAAGGCTTTGGAAAAAAGCGGAATTTTCGCGGGTTCCGGCGGCTTTTTCCGCGCTTTCAAACGGAATAAAATAGGCGGCAGGCGCTTCACAGCCGATGTGCAGTGCCTCCGGCGTTTCATGATATCGTTTCAGTTCGGGCATGTTCTTTCTCCTTTGGCAAAAGAGATTCGAACCCGATATGGTTTCAAATCTCTTTTGCCTTGTTTTTGTATTCCCGGCAAAGTTATCCGGGCCGTTCCCTCCTATTATAAAGAAGAACGCCGCAAAAAACAAGACACCCGGCCCCGACTTTCGGCAAAATCCGTTTCTCCCCTCACCCGCCGGGCACCGTATTTTCTAATGGTATTAATAATAACTCAAAAAGAGAAAAGCTCTGCATCCCGTTTCCGGAATGCAGAGCAATGTTAGTATCTTATACGATTTCCCGACCGATACAAGAACTCAGGTCAGGCGAATAATGTTGATGGCACCCTTGGGGCAGGCCTCATGGCATTTGCCGCAGGCGGTGCATTTTTCGTAATCCACCACAGCGCAGTTATCCACCACGGTAACGGCACCGAATTCGCACACCTTTTCGCACTTTTTGCAGCCGATGCAGCCCGTTTTGCACTCTTTCATGGTCATAACGCCTTTATCCTTGTTGTTGCAAAGCACGGCAGCCTTGGCCTCATGCAGGGGCAGCATTTTGATAATACCCTTGGGGCAGGTGGCAACACACATTTTGCAGGCACGGCACATCAGGGGATTGATGCGGGCCACGCCGTTGCAAACACTGATGGCGCCGTAGGGGCAGGCGGCCACACAGTCGCCCATGCCAAGGCATCCGTAAATGCAGTCCTTGGGGCCGCCGAAAAGCTGATTAGCCATTTTACAGCTTTGAACGCCCTGATAAATCAATTTTTCGGAGGCATTGAATTTATAGCCCTGGCAAAGCACCACAGCCGCCGTGGGCTTTACATCGCCTGCGCTCAGGCCCGTGATTTCGGCAATGGCCTTGGAGGCCTCGTTGCCGCCGGGGTTACACAGAGCGGTGTTGGTGGTTTCACCCTTGGAAAGGGCGGCGGCATAGCCGTCACAGCCCGAGAATCCGCAGGCACCGCAGTTGGCGCCGGGCAGTCATTCTCTGATTTTTCCGGGCTTTTCATCAACGGGCACGGCACACACCTTGGAGGCCACGGCCAGAGC
>JAZRWZ010000053.1:0-2047 GCA_045599985.1 Acutalibacteraceae bacterium
CAAGGGCGGCAAGATGGGCGTTATCAGCCTGAATGAGGATGTGCTTGTTAACTTTGATTATGACACCATTCTTCAGGGCAGCAACGGCGTATTCATTGCCTGCAAAAACGGCCAGTGGGGCGTGATTCTGGTTGGTGATTCCGCGATTGCCAATTATGAGAGAAATACCTCTACCTCCGATACTGCCGCGTTGGATGTGATTCTGCAGACAGCCGAAAAGGTGGAAGGCACCTATGAGGTTGTGCGCATGGTGAATGTCAGAAGTGAGGCGGGCAGCAGCTCCGATGACACCAAGATCGGTGAAATCGAAGTGGGCGGCACCGTTACCGGCGTGGCCGAGTTCACCGATGAAGACGGCAAGGGCTGGCTCTGCTTTGAGTACAACGGCGGTTATGCCTGGGGCAGAAGCACCTTCTTTGAGAAGGTTGAATCCGATTCCGAAGGCTGATAATTGAATATGCGGCTGTGATGGGAAGAATCCGCAAAATGTTTTACAGAGAGCACAGGATGGTGGAAGCTGTGCAGACCTCTTTTGCCGATAGCCGTCCCGGAGCCTCTGCCGTGAGGAGCGGCGGCGTTGCCCGCGTTACAGGGCGGCAATGTGAATTGCAATGAGTGGTGCATTTGCACAATTTGGGTGGTACCGCGGCTTCGGCCGTCCCATTTGATTGTGTAAGTGCACCTTTTTTTGCGGAAAAGACGGTCAAATCCTTTTCCGATTGGCTGAATTTGTATATTATTCGGGATTTCCCGATAAAGGAGATAATAGTATGGAATGGACAGGATTAAATGAACTCAGAGAGAAATATCTTTCCTTTTTTGAGTCCAAAGGGCATTTGCGTATGCCCAGTTTTTCATTGATTCCCCAGGGGGACAAAAGTCTTTTGCTTATCAATGCCGGTATGGCTCCCCTCAAGAAGTATTTTACCGGCGAGCTGACCCCTCCCAGAACCCGTGTTACCACCTGCCAGAAGTGCATCCGCACCCCCGATATTGAGCGAGTGGGTATTACGGCACGCCACGGCACCTATTTTGAAATGCTCGGTAACTTCAGCTTCGGCGATTATTTCAAGCACGAAGCGACGGCATGGGCCTGGGAATTCTTTACCAAGGTTCTGGAAATGCCTGCCGATAAGCTTTACATCAGCGTTTATACCGATGATGACGAGGCCTATGATATCTGGACGAAGGAAGTGGGTGTTGCTCCCGACCATATGTGCCGTCTTGGCAAGGAGGATAACTTCTGGGAGCACGGTGCTGGCCCCTGCGGCCCTTGCTCCGAAATCTATTTTGACCGCGGCGAAAAGTACGGCTGCGGCAAGCCTGATTGCGCCGTAGGCTGCGAATGTGACCGTTTTGTTGAAATCTGGAACCTTGTTTTCACCCAGTTTGAAAATGACGGCAACGGCAACTATTCCCGCCTTAAGAGCTGCAATATTGATACCGGTATGGGTCTGGAGCGCCTTGCCTGCGTCATGCAGGGTGTGGACAACCTGTTTGAGGTGGATACCGTTAAGAACATTATGGAGCAGGTGATTGTTTTTGCCGGTGTGGCATACCACACCGACCCCAAGAGCGATATCTCCCTGCGTGTGATTACCGACCATATCCGTTCCACAACCTTTATGATCGGTGACGGCGTTATGCCCTCCAACGAAGGCAGAGGCTATGTGCTGCGCCGTTTGCTGCGCCGTGCTGCCCGCCACGGCCGTTTGTTGGGCATTGACGGCACTTTCCTTTACAAGGTTTGTGAAACCGTTATCAGCGAGAACGCCAAGGCCTACCCCAATCTTGTTGAAAAGCATGACCTGATTGTAAAGGTCATTAAGTCTGAGGAAGAAAGCTTCAATAAGACAATCGACACCGGCCTTGTTCTGCTTGAGGATGTGATTGCCGCCTGCGAAAACGGTGTTGTTAGCGGTGCGGATGCCTTCAAACTGCAGGATACCTTCGGCTTCCCCATTGATTTGACCAAGGAATTGCTTGCCGAGCGCGGCATGAGCGTTGATGAGGAGGAATTCAAGCGTATTTCCGCCGAGCGCAGAGC
>JAZRWZ010000054.1:0-40660 GCA_045599985.1 Acutalibacteraceae bacterium
ATGCACCCGCCGAAGGAGTAGGCGGCACGGAGGTTCACAAAGGGAACGGCCAGCACCAGTGTATACAGGGCGGCAATGCCCAGATTCGTCATGAAGTGGTCGGAGGCCTTGAGCAGCACCCGCATCACAAAAGCCACAATCAGGTAGGTGGCTGCCAGCACACCTCCGTAAACCAGCGTGTGCAGGGACAGGGGCAGGGCGGCAACCGAGGGCAGGCGGTCAAGGGGATAGCAGATAACGGCGGTAACCACGGAGAAGCCGGATACCATAGCCGCAAAAATGCCGAAGCTTTTCGGCTTGAGCGAAACACGGATGGCTTCGCTGGTGCCGTAGGCAAGGGTCAGAACCAGATTCTGAAAAAACGCCGTGTAAAGGGCGGTAACCATCAGGTCACTGAAAAAATTCATAACGGAAGCCTCCTTTCTTAATCGCTGTTGTCACCGGCGGAGGAGTCGGCTTCGGGTGAGTCGGTGCGGGCGGTATCATCGCCGTCCGGCACATCGGCTTCTTCTGTGCCTTTATCGGTATCGGGACCGTTCAGGTCGGCCATATGGGCATCCAGCTCACGGAACAAGTCATCCAGCCTCAACTCCGTATCGGCGCTGTATTGGCGGTGCTTTTCGTTAAGCTCATCCATGTCGCGGTGGATGCTTTCCGTAGTCACGGGGGTGGGAGCCCAGAATTCGGTGAAGAATTCCACCTCCTCGGGCTCGGAGCCGAACAGGAAGGCCATCTCGCTGCTTTCTTCGGAATAAGCGGCGGTGTTTTCGGCGGGTGTGCCGTCATCTTTCTCTTTGTGCAGGCGCACGGGCTTGTGCTTGATGGTAACGGCAGTTTCCTCATTGAATTCCGGGCGGTATTTGTTGATATACCACTTCAGAATCATGGCCATGTAACCCAGCAGAATAAAACTGCCGCAGGGCATCAGCATGCCGCGCAGGGTAACGGAAACGGGCAGGGTCAGCCCGGCCAGAGTGCCGCTGCCCGGGATTTCACGCAGAGCGCCCAGCAAAAGGATAACGCCGCCGAAGCCGAGGCTCACGGCCAGAGCATCCCGCAGGGCATCGGGAACGGAGTGCTTGACGGAATACTGCTCGCAATGCACGGCGGTAACGGAGTTCACCGCCAGCAGGGGCAGGTACATATAGATTTTGGGTGTGGGCAGGACGCCGATTTCCTCGGCGCAGAACAGAATCATGCAGGAGAGGCTCAGGCCCAGCACCGTGTAGATTGCCACGCGAATCCAGCGGGGCACGTTTTTCAGCAGGGCGCTTGCTATCATGCAGTTGACGATTGTGATAAGGGTGAACACAACGGAGAACAGCAGGGAGGTGAGCAAATCCGAGGATACAGCCGCCACGGGGCAGATGCCCGCCAGCTGAATGAGCACGGGGTTAAAGATGACACTGCCCTTGAGTATCACCGCGCCGAAGGAGGAGCGCTTCTTTTTCATGAGGCAGCCCCCTTTCCTTTGCGGGAAAGCCCGTTAACAACGGCGAGAACCGCTTTTTCAAGGGAGGGGTAGGAGCAGTTGGCCACCACCACGGCAAAGCACACGCCCTCTTCGTAAATGCCGAAATAGCGGGTGAGCATGCACAGAATGCCCGTGTAGCCGCCGTAGAACAGGCAGGAAAGGGCGGAATCCGGGCAGGTGGCGGGGTCAGTGACGAAAAAGACCGCCGCGAACAGCAGGCTGCCGGAGCAAAGCTCCAGAATCAGCGAGGCCGCCGCGCCCGTGTTCACACGGGGAAAAAGCAGGGCAATCAGGCCCGCCGTGAGCAAAAAGCCCGACGTGGCGCAAAAGGCCTTGGGGCGGCGAATGAGCAAAAAGGCGGCGCAGCCCACCAAAGCAATGGCGCAGCCCGTGCCCATGGGGCCCGAAACGCTGCCCGATAAAATATCGAAAATGCCTACCGGGTCAAGGTGCATGGAGCGGCTTTTCTGCAGCATGGCTGCCAAGGATTCCCCGCCCACAAACATGCCGGAGGCTTTGGTGCCGGAGGTGGGAAAACGGAATATTTCGGCGGAAAAGCAGACGCAGGCAAAGGCAAAACCGGCTGCCGCGGGCACAACGGGAGTTTTCAGCGCCCCGCCGAAGGGAATTTTAACCGCCACAATGGCGAACACACAGGCGATAACGGGAATATAGTATGGTACGGTGGAGGGCATCATCAGCGCAATGGCGGTGCCTGTAAACACGGCGCACAAATCCTTGAGCACGATTTTATTGTAGAACAGCAGGCCGCCGGTCAGGTCACAGAATACGGCGGTGCCGATGCTCACAAGCAGCACCTTGAGAGCCCGTTCGCCGCAGTAGTAGCAGGCCATCACACAGGGGGCCAGCAGCATCAAAAGGTAATCGCCGAAGAAGCCGGCGCTTTGGCTGAGCGCATTTTTCTTCTTCTTTTTTTCGGCCACGGCAAACACCTCCTTTGTTTCCAGATATTATTCATTGCAAAGGGTATGGGCGGGTTATATCATATTAAACGAGCTTTCCTGCGGGAAAGGGGCAATGCACTGCCCACAGAAAAGGGGGATTACTTTTGAAAATACTGTCACCGGCTGAAAACAAGATTATTGTGGAGCTTTCCGCCGCCGATATGCAGGAACTGGATATTGATTATGAGCAGATGGATTACGCCAGCGTGAATACCCGCCGGGTCATTTGGGCCTTGCTGGAAAAGGCGGGCGCGGAGCTGGGGCGGGATATCGACCCCTCACGCCGCATGCTCATTGAGGCCGTGCCGGAGATGCGGGGCGGCTGTATGTTCTGCTTCACCCTTTTAGAGGGGGAGCAGGGTGTGGCCCTGCGGGTGAAATCCCAAAACGGCCCGGAGGAAAAACGGGTGTTCTGTTTTGAAAACGAGAACGCACTGCTGGATGCTCTGGGAGCGATGCAAAAGCACCCGTCGGCCCACATCAAAGGCAGACTGTTCTACGAAAACGGCGCATACCGTCTGGCGGCGGAGCAGTGCAGCGAGAGCGCCCTGATGCTCGCCTCGGAGTATGCCGACCGCTGTAAAGCGTGGGACGCTTGCGTTCCTTTTATCGAAGAACACTGGCAGCCGGCAGGGCGTATTGATATTTAGACTTACCCGGCAAAATGCCCCTCTGCCGATTCCCGGATGGCGGCCACGGCTGCGGCGGGGTCTTCGGCACAGAACACGGCGGAGCCTGCCACAAAGGTGTCGGCACCGGCATAGGCGGCACGGGCGGCGGTAAGGGGATTGATGCCCCCGTCCACCTCAATGCGCAGGGACAGACCGCGGCGGTTTGCCTCCTCGCGCAGGGCGCGGATTTTCGGCTCCATGGTCTCCTGATATTTCTGACCGCCGAAGCCGGGCTCCACGGTCATAATCAGCACCATGGCGAGCTTGTCAAGATAGGGGAATACGGCTTCCACGGGGGTGCCGGGCTTTACGGAAAGGCAGGGCTTGCACCCGCAGTCGATGATTTTTTGAACGGTCCCCTCTGCGGGGGAGTTGCTTTCGATGTGGAAGGTGATGATATCCGCACCGGCCTTGGCGAAGGATTCGATGTAGGCCAGAGGCTCGGTAATCATCAGGTGCACATCAAATACCGCCCCGGTGAGGGGACGGATGGAGGAAATTACCCCGGCGCCAAAGGAGATATTCGGCACAAAGCAGCCGTCCATAACATCCAGGTGCAGGTATTCGGCACCGGCCTGTTCGGATTTTACGGCCTCCTCACCCAAACGGGAGAAATTGCAGGCCAATACGGAGGGGGAAATCACAATCATTATACTGTACTGCGGCAGGGGAGCGGGAAGAATGCCAAAGCCATGGCAGCCCGGTACCCTTGCCGTCCTTTCCTTTAATTTTGGGTACACCACTTCACAGTAACCTACATTATATCATATTAAATAATGCGGGTCAATTATTTTTCGTCTGCTCCGGGGGATGCTTTTTAAGGCATATTGTGTTCAAATCCCTTTTGCCTTGCCTCCGGGCAGGCTTTTTTATAATTTTCAGTGAATTTTGCCGACAACCTTTGCGATTTCCTCTGCCGGAAAAAGCAGGGTACATACGGAAAAAGAGGCGTTGTCAACATAAATTGACAGAAAAATCGGGCGAAAAAGCGGAATGTCGCACTTGGTTGATTGATTTCATCCCCGCTGTGCGGTATAATGGCCGCAGAAAGCCGGGCAAAACCCGGTGAAGTAAGTGTAAGGAGAATGCGATATGGCAGTTGCACAAACCATTGCGGCCCTGCGCCGCCGCGCCGGACTTTCACAGGAGGCTTTGGCGGAGCGGCTGGATGTTTCCCGCCAGACCGTCAATAAGTGGGAAAGCGGCGTTACGGCCCCCGATATAGATAAAGTGCTGGCGATGTCGGAGTTGTTCGGTGTCAGCACGGATACGATTCTGAAGGGTGACCTTCCCGAAACCGGGACGGATATTCTCGTTCCGGAGCAGGAGCCTGCGGCAAGTGGGGAACCTGCTTCCGCTGCCGCCGGGGAGGAAACGGCGGAGCCCGTCACCGCTCCCGAAGGCGGTGAGGGTGAAGGCTACGCCCCCTACGGCGAGGCATACCGCCCGGCAGCCGAAGAGGAAGAAACGGCGGAGGAAAAAGACCGCAGTAACCTTTATAAGAGAATCATCGCCTTCGGTCTGGTGGCCTGCATCATCATTGCCGCCGTGGCGGTGCCGCTGTTTTTCGGCAACCTGAAATCCCTTTGGTGGCGCGTGAACGGCGGTCAGGTGAATTACCCCTATGTGCTGGTGCACGGCCTCGGCGGTTGGGGTGAGGAAGCCGGATTGAACGATGTGGCTCCGTACTGGGGTGCCACCTCCGGCAGCCTTTCCGAATACCTGCGCGGGCAGGGGTGTGAGGTGGCGGTTCCCACCGTGGGTCCCTACTCCAGCACCTGGGACAGAACCTGCGAGCTGTATGCCCAGCTTACGGGCACGCAGGTGGATTACGGCGAGGCACATGCAAAAGCCCATAATCACGAGCGGTACGGCCGCACCTATTCAAAGCCCATGGTTGAAAACTGGGGCGAAAAGATGAACGGCGGCCAGCGGGTCAAAATCAATCTGGTGGGTCACAGCTTCGGCGGTGCCACCGTGCGCATGCTGGCATGGCTTATGGCCAACGGCAGCGAGGCGGAGCAGCAGGCAACGGGCAAGGAAACCTCGCCTCTTTTCACCGGCGGCAAGGCAGATTGGATATTCAGCGTTACCACCCTCTGCGCCCCTCACAACGGCTCTCAGCTCACCGAAATCGTGGACGACCTGGGCGGCGTGGCAGGCATGAAAAACATCACCCAGCTGCTGACCAACACATTGGTAAAAACACTGGGCTCCGGCCTGACGGATGCGGATTTGCTTCTGGACCAGTTCGGCATCACCAACGCGGCGGGGAATGAATCCGGCCTGTCGGATGTTCTGCAGACTCTGCAGGGCTCGGGCACGGATAACGCCCTTTACGAGCTGAGCCCGGACGGAGCCGCGGAGCTGAACAAAACCGTGAAAGCGGTGGAGGATATCTACTACTTCTCCTATGCCTATTCCACCATCCGGGAAGGCGGCCTGCTGAGCAAAAAATCCCCCCGTCTGAACACCCTGCCCGTTCTGCGCCTGACCGCTCTGGCCATGGCCAACTACACGGGCACCACCGACGGCGGCATTGCCATTGACGAAAGCTGGCAGGATAACGACGGCCTTGTGAGCGTGGTTTCCGCCCGGTACCCGGCGGGAGAAAACCATGCCGATTTCCCCAAGGAAGCAAAGGAATATGAAACCGGCATCTGGTATGTGGCTCCCACGGCGGAGGGCGACCACGGCACGGTAATCGGCCTGAACGCTTCTGCCGCATCCACCCGGGATTTTTACGACAAATTAACGGATATGATAAGCAGTCTGGAGCGGTAATTATCTTATGCTCCGGGCGTGACAGCAAAAGAATGATTTGAAACGGCCCCTCGTAAACTTGCTTACGGAGGGCCGCTTTTTCTGCTCTTTATACCCGTGTCGGATTTCTTTTTGCAGACCGGCACGGTATGGGGAATCCGTCGTTTATTTTCTTGCATCTGCGGGTGAAATGTGGTATAAATGGATTGTAATTATATACTGAGGAGGTATTTCCATGATTGGAATTATCGGCGCCATGAAAATTGAGGTGGAGGGGATTCGCGCCCTTACCGAAAACGCAAAAACCGAGATTATCAGCGGAATGGAATTCGTCAGCGGAACCGTCAAGGGCCGTCCCGTAGTCAGCGTGGTGTGCGGCATCGGAAAGGTGGCTGCCGGCATGTGCGCCGAGGCCATGATTCTGCGCTATGCCCCCGATGTGATTCTTAACACCGGTGTGGCAGGCACATTGACGGACGCTCTCTCCGTGGGGGATATTGCTTTGTCGGCAGATGTGGTTCAGCACGATATGGATACCGTAGGTTTGGGGGATGAGCCCGGCTACATCCACTCCCTGGGCGTTGTGAGAATGGCCGCCGACGGTGGTCTGGTGAAAAAGCTGGAGCAGGGTGTTGCCGCCCTTCCCGGCGTAAAATGCGTGGTGGGCACCATAGCCTCCGGCGACCAGTTCATCTGTGATAAGGCCGTGAAGGATTCCATCGTGGCCCGCTTTAACGGCATTGCCTGCGAAATGGAGGGTGCCGCCATCGGCCAGGTCTGCTGCACCAATAAAGTGCCCTTTGCCGTGGTGCGCGCCATCTCCGATTCGGCAGACGGCAGTGCCGAAATGAGCTACACCGAATTTTTGCCCATCGCCGCCGAAAATGCCAAAAAACTGATTGAATACATCATTGAGGCCTATTAATCGGCTGCCGATAAAGGCTTTTTCTTTGTGTTTTGCAATTTCATGAGGGAACTCTTGCAAAAATCGTAAAATACTCCCCGAAAAATCGTAAAATACTCCCCGATTATCGGTTGACAATGTTCACGAAATTTGTTAATATGAACCAAATATCCTTATAGGGTTTTAACAATTCTAATTATTTTAAGGAGGAATTAGCGTTGATTGATCAAAAAACACTCGCGTACATTAACCTGTATGCCGTGCTGGGTGCATTGGAGAACCTGTGCGAGCTTGCTCCCGAGGCTCCTTCCATCCTTACCAACAAAAAGCCCGTTTCCATCGGCTTTGAGGTAAAGGGCGGTCCCAGCGCCACCATCACCTTCAAGAACGGCAAGTGCAGAATGGAACAGGGCTGCTCTCAGTGCGACGTGAAGCTTCCCTTCTCTTCCTGCGAAAAGTTCAACGGCCTGATTGACGGCACAGTTACCCCCATCCCCTCCAAGGGCTTTACCAAAATCGGTTTCCTGCTTAACGACTTCACCAAGCTGACCGATTTGCTCAACAAGTATATGCGTCCCGAGCCCGCCGACCTTGAGGATAAGGATTTCTTCAAAGTCAGCACCACTCTTATGCTGTACGTTATCGGTGTAGCCATTGCCCAGATCGGCAACAATGACGAAATCGGTAAGTTCAGCGCCGACCACATTGTGGACGGCAGCATCATGATGGCTATCAAAGACGGCCCCGCTGTTGAAATCGTAGCCAGAAATCACCGCCTTATCACCCTGAAGAAGAGACCCGACAAGTACCGCTGCTCCATGGTATTTGAATCTCTCGAAACCGCTCGCGCTCTGTTTGACGGTCAGGTTAACGCCCTTACCTGCATCGGCACCGGCCGCATCGAAATGCACGGTCTGATCGGTATGCTTGACAATATCAACCGTATTCTTGACAGAGTCGGCCTGTATCTTGCATAAGGAGGTAGATTGCAATGAGTAAGACAAAAGAAAAATTCCCGCTTTACAGCACTACTAAGTCCGACGAGTGGTACGCCAGAGCCGCCAAGGTCATCCCTGCCGGTGTTTACGGCCACTTGGGCCCTGCCGAGGGTCAGTTCATCCCCGTTAACCGTTGGCCCCGCTTCTCCGAGAAGGCTCAGGGCACCTATTTCTGGGATGTAGACGGCAATAAATACATTGACTATATGTGCGCTTACGGCCCCAATGTTCTGGGCTATAACGATCCCGACGTAGACGCCGCCGCTGTTGCACAGATGAAGCTGGGCAACTGCACCACTTCTCCCAGCAAGATTATGGTTGAGTGCGCCGAGCTGCTTGTGGATACCGTTAACTGCGCCGACTGGGCTTTCTTTGCCAAGAACGGCAACGATGCCACCTCCGGTGCCATCCTCACCGCCCGTGCCCACACCCACAGAAAGAAACTGATTTTCTTCAACGGTTTCTATCACGGTGTTGCTCCCATGGTTCAGAAGATTGACTATCCCGGCGTTCTGCCCGAGGATGTTGCCAACAACCTCTACTGCAACTGGGACGATATTGAGGGCTTCAAAAAGCTGGTGGAAGAGAACAAGGGCGAAATCGCCGCTCTGATTGCTCAGCCCTATGACCACGGCAACTTCTATGACAACAAGTTCCCCGCCGAAGGCTTCTGGAAGCAGGTTCGTGACATCTGCACCAAGGAAGGCATCGTGCTTATCGTGGATGACGTTCGCGCCGGCTTCCGTCTTGACCTTGCCGGTTCCGACCATTTCTTCGGCTTTGAGGCCGACATCATCTGCTTCTGCAAGGCTCTTGCCAACGGCTACAACATGTCCGCTTTCTGCGGTAAGGAATTCCTGAAGAGCGCCGCCTCCGGCCTTGCTTATACAGGCTCCTACTGGATGAGCGCCATCCCCTTCGCCGCCTGCATCGCCTGCATCAACAAGATGAAGAAGCTGGATACTCCCAAACTCTTCAGAGAGCTGGGCACCGAGCTTACCGACGGCCTGAAGGCTGCCGCCGCCAACAACGGCTTCAACCTGATTGCTTCCGGCGCTCCCGCTCTGTTCTACCTGAGAATTGCCGATGACGATTCCATGTTCCTGCATCAGGAGTGGATTGCCGAGTGCGTGAACAGAGGCGCATTCTTCGCTTCTCACCACAACCACTTCATCAACGCTGCCCTCACTCATGAGGACATCAAGACCACCCTTGAGATTGCTGAGGATGCATTCCACGCCGTGCGCAAGAATCATCCCGAACTCGGTTAATTCGGTTAATGTTTTTCCGGGCAGGGCTCCTGCCCGGAATCAATAAATGATAAAATAACAATAAAGGAGGCAATTCCCCATGGCATTGTCAAAACAGGAATGGCTTGATCTTGAAAAGAAAGCCCACGAGCTTCGCCACCTTGCCCTTCAGACCACCGTATGGGCAGGCAGCGGTCACCTGGGCGGCGGTATGTCCGTTATGGATTTACTCACCGTTATGTACTACAAGTACCTCAACATCAAGGTTGAGGAGCCCAAGTGGGAAGACAGAGATCGTTTCATTCTTTCCAAGGGTCACGCAGCCATTGCATACGCACCCGTGCTTTGCGACAAGGGC
Source organism: Acutalibacteraceae bacterium (assembly GCA_045599985.1). Lineage (GTDB taxonomy): Bacteria > Bacillota > Clostridia > Oscillospirales > Acutalibacteraceae > CAG-177. Next base: position 9,384 of record JAZRWZ010000054.1, read on the forward strand.
TTCAACGATCCCGAAATGCTTAAGAGCTTCAACCTTTCCGGTTCCAAAATGGGCATGCACCTTGACTCCAACAAGGTAGTCGGCGTGGATGCTTCCACCGGTTCTCTCGGCCATGGCTGCTCCATCGCTGCCGGTACCGCTCTTGCCGCCAGAATTCTCGGCAAGGATTACCTCACTTATGTTGTCACCGGTGACGGTGAGCTGGGTGAAGGTTCCAACTGGGAAGCTTTCATGACCATGAATCACTATGAGCTTTCCAACTGCATCGTATTCATCGACCGCAACCACTGCATGATTGACGGCAACACCGAGGATGTTATGAAGCTTGAGCCTCTTAAGGATAAGATGGTTTCCTTCGGCTTCAACACCATCTGTGTTGACGGTAACAATATCGGCGAACTTTGCGCCGCTATCGACGAAGCTATCGAGCGCTCCAAGACCAAATGCAACCCCACCTGCATCCTTATGGATACTGTTAAGGGTGCCGGCCTCGCTTCCGTTGCAGGCGATTATCACTGCCACTACATGGCCATTGATGACGCTACCTTTGAGAAACACAAAGCAGAGCTTGATGCTTACTATGCCGAGCGTGTTGCACGCGCAGAAAAGGAGGGCAAATAATTATGGCAGGCGGATTTGTTTATAACGCAATTGACCAGACAGAAGTTGCTACCGCTGAAATTTACGGCAAAGCAATTGCTGACATTATGCTCAACGACCCCAAGGTTGTTGCCATTACCGCTGACCTTGCCAAGTCCACCAAATTGGGCGATGTGCTTAAGGTTTGCCCCGAAAGAGTTATCAATGTAGGTATTGCCGAGCAGGATATGTTCGGCGTAGCCGCCGGTATGGCAAAAGCCGGCTGCGTTCCCTTCGTTTCCGGTTTCTCCGCTTTCTGCTCCATGAGAGCCTGCGACCAGCTGCATACCGATATCTGCTACCAGAAAGCCAACGTTAAAATCGTTGCCACTCACTCCGGTACTTCCTTCGGTCAGGCCGGTTCCACTCACCATGCCATCACTGACCTTGCCATCACCCGTTCCATGCCCAACCTTACCGTTATCTGCCCCGCAGACGGCATTGAGACTGCCAACGCAGTAAACGCCGCTTACGCCGCAGAGGGCCCCTTCTATATCCGTATCAACCGCGGTTTTGACCGTGTGCTTTACACCGATATGGACTACGGCTTTGAGGTTGGTAAGGCTGTTACCGTGAACGAAGGCACCGACATCACCGTTATCGCCTGCGGTTCCTGCGTGTTCCAGGCCAAACAGGCTGCCGAGTTCCTCAGCAATGCCGACGGTCTGAGCGTTCGCGTGCTGGATATGCACACCATTAAGCCCATCGACCGTGACGCCATCATGAAGGCTGTTGCCGAAACCAGAAGAATCATCACCGTAGAGGATCACCTTGTTACCGGCGGCCTTGGCTCCGCTGTTTCCGAAGTGATTGTTGACGGCGGTAAGGCCTGCGCCTTCAAGATGCTGGGCCACAAGGGCTTCGCCATGATCGGCCTGCAGGAAGACATTATGGCTGACGCCGGCATCGACGCCAACGGCATCATCGCCGCAGTTCGCGAAGTTATGAAGAAGGACTTCGAAGAAGACGACAACTGGGACGACGAGTATTAATTCGAAGAGCTTTACGGAAAGGATTGAATATAATGGCTTCAAGAGAAGATATTTTCACAAATAAAATATTCCTCTGTGGTGCTCTTCCTCTTATCAAAACCATCGCAACAGACGTGCCCGACCTTGCCAAAAAGTTTGAGCACGCTCACGCTGTCATTCAGATCAGCGCCTGTGACCCCGAGGCTCCCGACGGCAAATATGCCACCCATTTCGTTGTAAACTCCGGCGTATGGGAAGTTCATGCCGACAAGGTCAGCGACAAAGAGCACACGAATATTGAGCTCGAATTCAAGAGCATTGAGCAGATGAACGCCTTTTTCAAAGGCAACATCGGCCCCAAGACCCTGCCCAAGATGAAGGGTATCGCCAAAAACATGGGAACTTTCATTTCCTTCATGATGGTTCTCCTCAAGATGAGCAGCCTGCTTACCGCCACCGAGGCCCCCGATGATGAAGAAACTCAGGCCCTTATGGTTAAGTGCTTCTTCTATCTGCTTACCAGCGGTATCAGCGTTCTCAACAAGACCGGTCACCCCGAAATCAAGGATTGGACCACCAAGAGCCCCGACCGTGTTTATGCTCTTGCCGTTAACGATCATCCCGAAGCTTCCGCCTTTATCCGCATCAAAGCGGGTAAATCCAGAGCCGGCAGAGGCGAGTACAAGAGAGCAATGCCTTTCTTCACCCTTCGCTTCGACTCCTACAAGAGCGCTTTGGGTACTTTGCTTGGTACCGACGATATGTTGGATGCTACCAAGAACGGCAGAATCATTATGGACGGCGGCCCCGAATTCGGTGCCCAGTTCGGCGGTTTCCTGCTTGTTGTAGGCGACTACGCCAAATAATCTTTACCATTTGCAAGGCAGGGCTGAAGGTGTGCTTCGGCCCTGCCTTTTCTTTTAGGGCAAAAGGGATTTGAACACAATATGCCTTAAAAAGCAATCTTCACGCACATTCGGGCGTTTTTCGCCTTGAAATATGACAAAGGCGGTGACAGTATGAACTTTGAACTGATTCGCTCCGACCGAAAAAGCATAGGGCTTGAGGTAACGCGGGACGGACGGGTGCTGGTGCGCGCCCCTCGTGCAATGAGCCGAAAAACGATTGATGATTTTGTGAATTCTCACGAAAAATGGATTAAAAACGCACTGGAGCGTCAGGCCGACCGTGCAGCCGAGCACCCCGAACCCACCCCTGCAAAGCAGCAGGAGTACCGCAATCTGGTTCGCGCCAAGGTGACGGCTTTGGTGGCACATTACGCCCCCCTGATGGGTGTTGTGCCCACGGGCATTACCGTAACCGGCGCCAAAACCCGTTTTGGCAGCTGCTCCGGCAAAAACAGCCTTTCTTTTTCCTGGCGGCTGGCGGAGTATCCCGACGCGGCCATAGAATATGTGGTGGTGCATGAGCTTGCCCATATCCGCCACCATAACCACAGCGCCGATTTTTATGCCTTTGTGGCACGGTTTTTACCCGATTACAAGGAGCGGGAAAAATTGTTGAGAAAGTAAATCATTTCCGCTTCCTTTCCGGCTCAAAAAAGAAAATCGTTCTTTTTTCTGCTTGAAAAGCGGATGCAAATAAGGTATGATAAACTCGAAATAGATATCATGGGAGGATATTTTATGAAAGCAAAAAAACTCCTTTGTCTGCTTGCGGCAGTGGGAATGCTGTTTGCCTTTGTGATTTCCACCGGTGCCGATTTCGGTGACTACGGCGGAGATGCGGATTACGGCGGATTTGACAGCTACGACAGTTATGACAGCTATGACGATTACGACTCCTATGACAACTACGATTATGATCCCTACGACAGCGATACCGACAACAATTATAACAACTATGATAACGGCTATTATATAGGCAACACCTCCTCTTTCGATAACAACAGCAGAGGCGGCGGATTGGGTGCCGGTATTCTGATTGCCATTATCATTATTGTTGTGGTTCTCATTCTCAAGCGCAAAAAAGGCAGCACACCCACTCCCGTTGTAGGGGGCGGTGCCATGCCTACCGATACCTCGACCCTCAAGCCCGTGGAGGAATACAAAACGCTGGATGAAGGCTTTGTACCCGCCGAATTCCAGGAGAAGCTCTCCAACATGTATGTGCAGTTCCAGAATGCCTGGCAGAACAAGGACTTGGAGGAGCTGCGCCCTTATCTGACCGATGCCTTCTACACCCAGTGTGACCGCCAGCTGGAGAATTACCGCACCAATCACCAGACCAACCGGGTTGAGCGTATTTCCGTTCTGGGCGTGACCTTGGTCGGCTGGAAGCAGGAAAGCGGCAACGATGTTATGGTGGCCCGCCTGAAGACCCGCATTGTGGATTATGTGGTGGATGATGAAACCGGCAACATCGTGCGCGGCAGCAACACCGCCGAAAAATTCATGGAATATGAATGGAACTTGGTGCGCACCTCCGGTCAGGTTACCGGCCATGCCGACGGCACCACCGCCCAGATTTGCCCCAGCTGCGGTGCTCATGTGGATATCAACCACTCCGCCAAATGTGAATACTGCGGCACGATTTTAACCAGCGATACTTTCGATTGGGCCGTAAGTACAATCAAAGGACTTTCTCAGCGCACTTCCTCCTGATTTTCGGGCTTGTTTTCCGCCATACGGCGTTGCTGCGTGCTCGGCATACTCACGGTATTGCCTCGCCCTTGCGCCTTGTCTGGCGAAAAAACGCTCCGAAAATACGAAAGGGCTTATTTTCCGTCATGCAGCGTTGCTTCGCCCTCAACATACCCACGGTATTGTTTCGGTCTTGCGCCTTGCCTGACGAAAAAACGCTCCGAAAATACGAAAGGGCTTGTTTTCCGTCATGCAGCGTTGCTGCGTGCTCGGCATACCCACGGTATTGTTTCGGTCTTGCGCCTTGTCTGGCGAAAAAACGCTCCGAAAAAACATAAGGATATTTTCCTTCCGTCGTGAAATAAAAAATTGGCTTTGGCTTTCATTGACTTGGCTGGCCCACAGTATTGTTGTGACAGGTGTATGGTGAAAAAATACAGACTGTTGTTTTGATGCAGGGAACTTACACACCGTAGGTTCCCTGCATTTTTTGTTCTCCGTGTGAAGGGCAGGGGAGATTCCGGCAAAAATTCACATTTCCTTTACATCATTTTTATGAAAAGTTGCATTTTATGCTTTAAATTTGAAAAAGGCGGTGTTATAATAATTTCTAATATGGATTAGTGTAGGGAAGTGTCGGAATCACCGCGCTTTCCGTTCCAATAAAAATCCAATTCATACGGAGGTAATAATGGAAAACGTAATCAGTGTTCGTAATCTTTCCAAGTCATACGGCAGCAATCATGTGCTGTCGGATGTCTCTTTTGATTTGGAAAGAGGCCATATTATCGGCCTGTTGGGCCCCAACGGCAGCGGCAAAACATCCCTCATCAAAATCTTTACCGGCCTGATTAACGATTACAGCGGCGAGGTTCTGATTGACGGGGACCATCCCGGCGTGGTAACCAAGGCCAAGGTGGCCTATCTGCCCGAAAAAACCTATCTGGCCAGCTGGATGACGGCAGATGATGCCATCAACTTCATTGCCGATTTCTATGACGATTTCGACAAGCAGAAGGCCATGCAGATGCTGGATCATTTTCAGCTTCCCCACAAGCAGAAGGTCAAAACCATGTCCAAAGGTCAGCAGGAAAAGGTTCAGCTGATTCTGGTCATGTGCCGTAATGCGCAGATTTATATTCTGGATGAGCCCATGGGCGGCGTTGACCCCGCGGCCCGTGACCACATTCTGAATGCCATTCTCTGCAACCGTCCCGAGGGCTCCACCATCCTGATGAGCACCCACCTGATTCACGATATCGAGGGTGTACTGGATTCCATCATCATGATTGGCCACGGTAAGCTGCTGATGCAGGATACCACCGCCAACCTCACCGCCCAGGGCAAAACCGTTAACGAAATCTTCAAGGAGGTGTTCAGAAGTGACTGGGAATTCTAAGCCTAAAAACAAGTTTCCGATGCTTTTAAAGAACGATTTTCTTGCCAGCTCCCGCGTTATCAGCCTGTTCTATATCATCGAGGTTGTGGCACTGGTCGTGTTCACCGTCAGCCTCAGAATGCAAAAAGAAAAGCCGCTGGCCATCAGTTCCGTTGCCAGCCTCGGCATTGCCTTCCTTCTCATCTTTGTCAGCTTCTTCTTCTGCATCTGGGATTTCAACCGTGCCCTTTACACCCAGCAGGGTTACCTGAGTTATTCCCTTCCCGTCACCAGCAATCAGATGCTCGGCTCCAAAATGATTGTTTACGGCGGCTGGATGATTGTGAGCTACGCGGTGATGATGGTTGTCATGATGTATGTTTACCGCTCCCTCAATAACGAATACAGTGAAACCATCAGCATGGCAGAGATGATGATGCAGCTGCTCGGCCTGCCCTCCAAGGAGCAGATTGTGGGCTTCGTCATCTATTTCTTCAGCTACTTCTTTGTTCTGATTCTCTCCCTGGTTGCCATGGTGTATTTTGCCATCACCCTGTCCCATGCCAGAGCCTTCCAGAAGCACTCCGTCATCAATGCCGTGATTATTTTCATAGTGAACCTGATTGTGCTTTGTGTTGGCATCACCCTGCTGGAAAAGGTGATTGATATCAACCTGATTGTGGCCGGTGACGGCGCGGTTTATCTGGAATTCGGCAAGAGCGATCTGGAAGGCACCTATTACTCCTTCACCGCTCTCATCTACTTTATTGCTCAGGGTGTGGCCCTTTTCTTCGGCACATCCTACATCATGGGTAAAAAGATCAACATCAAATAATGGAACAGAAACAACGAATCGGGATTTTCGGCGGCACCTTTAACCCGCCCCACAAAGGCCATGTGCGGCTGGCTGTGAATGCGGCCAACGCGCTGAACCTGCAAAAGGTGCTGGTTATGCCCGCCTGCATCCCGCCCCACAAACAGCCCGTTGCTTTGGTGGAGGCTGTTCACCGAGTGGCCATGTGCCGCCTTGCCTTTGAAGGCGACAGCCGCTTTTCGGTTTCCACCCTTGAGATTGAACGGGGCGAAAAAAGCTACACCATCGACACCCTGACTGCCCTGCGCGGGCAGTACCCCGATGCCGAGTTTTATCTGATTATCGGCTCCGATATGCTTGCCACATTTACCGAGTGGTTCCGCTGGCAGGATATTCTGGAGCAGGCGACTCTGTGCGCCGCCTCCCGCGAAAAAGGCTTTGTACCCGACCTTTCCCCCTTCACGGCGGCACAGCAGAAAAAGATTATATTCATTGAGGACGAGCCTTTTGAAATGAGTTCAACCGCCCTGCGCGCCGCGTTAGGGGCAGGGGAGCGGGTATCGGCCATTGATGAATCGGTGCTTACCTACATCCGGCGGGAAGGGCTCTATGAAGACAGATTCCCCCGGTACCGCCAACTGATTGAAAGCAAACTGGATGCCCACCGCCTTTATCACAGCTTTTGTGTATCGGCAGCCGCCCGCCGTCTGGCACTGCAGTACGGTGCCGATGCCGATAAGGCGGAGCTGGCGGGTCTGCTGCATGACGTGATGAAAAACGCATCTCCCGAGGAGCAGCGCATCATCATCGAACGGGGCGGCCATCGCCTTACCCCCTGCGAGAAGGCCAACAAAAAAGTCTGGCACGCCATGGCGGGGGAGGCTTACCTTCGTCTGGAAGAGGGCATCACGGACGGCGACATTCTCTCCGCCGTGCGCTGGCACACCACCGGGCGCGAGGGGATGACATTACCGGATAAAATCATCTATGTGGCGGATTTTATTTCGGAGGACAGAACATACCCCGATGTGGATAAGGTGCGGGAACTGGCACAGCAAAGTCTTGACCGGGCCATTCTTTACACCTCCGCCTACACCCTGCGCACGCTGGCGGCAGAGGGGCGGCCCATTCACCCCGCCACGGTGGATTGCTATAACGATGCGGTTATAGCCTTAGCTGATACAAACAACTGACGGTTCCCCACACCGCAGAAAGGAAATGATATATGGAATCTTTAGAGTTAACCAGAGCGATTGCCAAGGTATTGGATACCAAAAAGGCTGCCGATATCAAGGCCATTCGCACCGAGGAGGTCACCATTGTTTCGGACTATATCATCATAGCCTCCGGTACCTCCAACACCCACACCAAGTCCCTGGCGGACGATGTGGAATATGAGCTGGGCAAGCTGGGCGTAAAGCCCGACCACATCGAGGGCAAGGCAACGGGCTGGATTCTGCTGGATTTCGGCACCGTGATTGTTCATGTGTTTCAGGCGGAAACCCGTGAATTCTACAATCTGGAGCGGCTTTGGGCCGATGCACAGCAGGTTGACCTGTCGGATATTATCACAGAGAATTGAGGAATAAATATGGCACAGTATAATTTCAGCGAAATCGAGAAAAAATGGCAAGCCTATTGGGCGGAGCACGAAACCTTCAAAACCGATGTGTGGGATTTCTCCAAGCCTAAATTCTACGCTTTGGATATGTTCCCTTACCCCTCCGGTGTAGGCCTTCATGCAGGCCATCCCGAGGGTTATACCGCCACCGATATCGTATCCCGTATGAAAAGAATGCAGGGCTACAACGTGCTGCATCCCATGGGCTACGACTCCTTCGGCCTGCCTGCGGAGCAGTATGCCGTTTCCACCGGCCACAACCCCAACGGCTTCACGCAGGACAATATCAAGACCTTCTCCGGCCAGTTGAAGGAATTGGGCTTTGACTATGACTGGTCAAAGATGATTGCCACCTCCGACCCCTCTTACTACAAGTGGACTCAGTGGATTTTCAAACAGCTTTACAATGCGGGCTACGCCAAACTGGTGGATATCCCCGTGAACTGGTGTGAGGAGCTGGGCACCGTGCTTGCCAACGATGAGGTGATTGACGGCAAGAGCGAGCGCGGCGGTTACCCCGTTGTGCGCAAAAACATGAAGCAGTGGGTCATCGATCAGGTGGCCTTTGCCGAGGAACTGCTGGACGGCCTCAATGAGATTGACTGGCCCGAAAGCACCAAGGATATGCAGCGCCACTGGATTGGCAAGAGCACCGGCGTTGAGGTGAAATTTGATGTTGTGGGCGGCGGTGAGTTCTCCATTTTCACCACCTGCATCGAAACCATCTACGGCATCACCTTCATGGTACTGGCTCCCGACGGCGATCTGGTCAAAAAACTGATGCCCCGTGTGGAAAACAAGGATGAGGTAAACGCTTACATAGCCGAAACCCTGAAAAAGACCGATATGGACCGCACGGAGCTGAACAAAACAAAATCCGGCTGCCCCCTGAAGGGCGTGTACGCCGTGAACCCCGTCAATGGCAAAGAGGTGCCTGTATTCATCGGTGACTTCGTTCTGGCCAGTTACGGCACCGGCGCAGTTATGGCTGTTCCCAGCCACGACCAGCGTGACTTCGAATATGCCGTGGTTCACAACATCCCCATGATTCAGGTTATCGAGGGTGCCGATGTGAGCGAGTGCGCTTTCGAGAAAGGCGATTATCTCGGTAAGGGCTGCAAGCTTATCAATTCCGAGGAATTCACGGGCCTTACCGTGGAGGAGGCCAAGGAGGCCATCACCGTCAAACTCGAAAAGATGGGCGTTGCCAAGCGCAAGGTGAATTATCACTTCCGCGAGTGGATTTTTGCCCGTCAGCGCTACTGGGGCGAGCCCGTTCCCGTGTATTACACCGCCGACGGCAAAACCCATGTGCTGGATGATGAGGAGCTTCCCCTTGTGCTGCCCGAACTGGACGACTACAAAGGCAAAAACGGGCAGGCTCCCCTTGAAAATGCCGTTGAATGGAAGATGTATGAGAAAGACGGCGTAAAGGGCAAGCGCGAAACCTCCACCATGCCCGGCTCCGCCGGCTCAAGCTGGTATTACATGCGCTATATCGACCCTCAGAACGAGAACGCCATCGGCGACCCTGAACTGCTCAAACACTGGCTCCCCGTTGACCTTTACATGGGCGGCCCCGAGCACGCCGTGGGTCACCTGATATACAGCCGTATCTGGAACCGTTTCCTTTACAATCAGGGCATCTCCCCCGTGAAGGAGCCCTTCAAGAAGCTGGTTCATCAGGGCATGATTCTCGGCTCCAACGGTATCAAGATGGGCAAGCGCTTCCCCGAGTTTGTGGTGAACCCCTCCGACATCGTGAGAGAATACGGCGCCGATACCCTGCGCCTGTATGAGATGTTCATGGGCCCCATCGAGGCCTCCAAGCCCTGGAGCAATCAGGGTGTTGAGGGTGCAAAGCGCTTCCTGACCCGTGTATGGAATTTCTTTACCGATGCCGGCAACCTGAATAACGACAAATACGCCGCTTTGGAAAAGCTGTATCATCAGACCGTGCGCAAGGTGACCGGTGATTTTGAGACACTTGCCTTCAACACCGCCATCAGCCAGATGATGATTTTCGTGAACGCCGTTTATAAGGAAGGCTCCTGCCCCAAGGAGTTTGCCGAGGGCATCGTAAAAATGCTCAGCCCCATCTGCCCCCACATCGGTGAAGAGATGTGGCAGATTCTGGGCCATGACGACACCATCGCTTTTGAGAGCTGGCCCACCTACGATGAGGAGAAATGCAAGGACGATTCCGTTGAAATCGTTGTGCAGATTAACGGCAAGGTGCGCGACAGACTGGTTGTGCCCGCCGACATCTCCCAGGAGGATGCGCTGGCCGCTGCCAAGGCCAAGGAAAAGATTGCCGAGGCCCTCAACGGCATGACCGTGGTGAAGGAGCTCTATGTAAAGGGCAAACTGGTCAACATCGTAGTCAAAAAAGCATAATACGGGATTTACCAAATGTTAATAATTTAGCGGTTGACAAGATGCGCCCCGTATAGTATAATGGCATCCAAGCTAAAAATTTAGCCCCTGCATTCAACGCGGAGGGAGGGATATAAGTGAGTCAGGTAAAAGTTAAAGAAGGCGAATCTCTTGATAACGCACTCAGAAGATTCAAGAGACAGACCTCCAGAGATGGCGTCATCCAGGAGGTTCGCAAAAGAGAGCACTATGAGAAGCCGTCAGTAAAGAGAAAGAAAAAGTCTGAGGCTGCTCGCAAGCGCAAGTACAAATAATCAAACCAAAAAGCAGATGGCGGGCATATGCCCGCCATTTTCTTTTGAGGCAAGGTCAAATCGGGCCGTCATACGGCAAGGGAGGTTTTGTATCTTGAACAGTGAAGCGTTGGCTGCCACCCTGCAGGCAGGGGAGGCTTATCTGATTTTTTCCGAGGAGAACCGCCGCTATTTCACGGGCTTCGCCGCCACGGACGGTTGGCTGCTGGTCACCCCGGGGGAGCGGATTTTTTTAACCGATTCCCGTTACATTGAGGCTGCCCGGCGGCAGGTGAAGGGCTGCACCGATGTGGTGCTGCTGCTTTCTTTGCGGGAGCAGCTGCCCGCTTTATGCGCCCGCCTTGGCGTAAAAGAGCTTTTTATTGAGGATGACCGCATGAATGTGGCGGAGCTTCGCCGCCTGCGCACCATGCTCACGGGGGTTGCTGTGAGCGACGGTGACCGTGCCTCCACGGCCATAAACCGCTTGCGCAGCGTGAAGACCCAAACGGAGATTGCGGAAATCGAAAAGGCCCAGGCCATAGCGGAGAAGGCGTTCAGCTATATTCTTACCGTAATGCGTGAGGGAGTTACCGAAAAAGAGGTGGCACTCTCGCTGGATTATTTTATGCTCAAAAACGGTGCGGAGGCCCTCTCCTTTGAAACCATTGCCGTAAGCGGCCCCAACTCCAGCATGCCCCACGGTGTTCCCTCCGACCGAAAACTGCAAAAGGGGGATTTCATCACGCTGGATTACGGCGCCGTGGTAAACGGGTACCACAGCGACATGACCCGCACGGTGGCGCTGGGCCGGGTGAGTGACAAAATGGCCGCTGTTTATGATACGGTGCTTTCTGCCCAAAAAGCGGCGCTTGATGCCATCGGGCCGGGGGTTCGCTGCTTTGATGCGGATAAAGCCGCACGGGATATTATCACCGCTGCGGGTTACGGCGACTGCTTCGGCCACTCCACGGGCCACGGGGTAGGGGTGGAGATTCACGAGGCCCCCTCTCTCTCCCCAAAAAGCGGGGATGCGGTGCTGGAAATCGGCAATGTGGTAACGGCGGAGCCGGGCATTTACCTTCCCGGCGAGTTCGGCGTTCGCATTGAGGATATGGCGGCGGTAACCGCGTTTGGCTGCCGCAATCTGACGGGCTGCCCCAAGGATTTGATTGTGATATAAGGAAAAACAAAATACTTTTGCCATATTTCCTCAACTTCTAAAAAATACTTGAAATATCACAGGGAATAGTGTAAAATAACCGTGAAAACATATGTTTAAAGGAGTAATTTTTTATGGTATCAGCAGGCGATTTCAGAAACGGCGTTACTTTCGAGATGGACGGTTCCGTTTATCAGATTATCGAGTTCCAGCACGTTAAGCCCGGTAAGGGTGCCGCTTTCGTCAGAACCAAGATCAGAGATGTTATCAAGGGTTCCGTAACTGAGCGTACCTTCAACCCCACCGACAAATTCCCCACCGCTTACATCGAGCGCAAAGAGATGGAGTTTTCTTACAGCGACGGCGATCTTTACTACTTCATGGATCCCGAAACTTTCGATATGGTTCCCATCAGTGCCGCCACTCTGCCCGACAGCTTCAAGTTCGTAAAAGAGAATACCGTTTGCCGCATTCTCTCCTACAAGGGCAATGTGTTCGGCCTTGAACCCCCCACCTCTGTGGAGCTTCAGGTTACCAAGACCGATCCCGGCTTTGCAGGCAACACCGCTACCAACGCCACCAAGCCCGCCGTTCTTGAGACCGGCGCCGAGGTTAAGGTTCCTCTGTTCATCGATGAGGGCGAAATGATTGTTATCGACACCAGAACCGGCGAATATCTGAGCAGAGCATAAGTCAAACTTTTAATACATTAACTGTTTGGAGGTTTTATTATGGATTACGAAGAAATGACTCTGACCGAAAAGGCTTCCTACATCAAGGGCATGGTTGAAACCGCAGACCTTGAGGACAACAAGCAGAACAAAATCCTGAAAGCATTGCTTGATTTGGTTGATGAAATGGCTCTTACCATCAGCGACCTTGAGGATGAGCTTGACACCGTTGAAGAGCAGCTGGATGCCGTTGACGAAGACCTTGACGAGCTTGAGGGCTTTGTATATGACGACTATGATGACTGCGATTGCTGTGACTGCTGCGATGATGACGATTGCGACTGCTGTGATTGCGACTGCGATTGCTTCGACATCGACTGCCCCAGCTGCGGTGAAACCTTCTGCGTTGATGAAGAGACTCTGGCAGACGGCAGCGTAAACTGCCCCAACTGCAACGAGCTTCTTACCTTCGACATTGAAGAAGAAGAGGACGACGAGGACTGATTTAGTCCATTAAATGGGCCGCTGAGCGGCCCATTTTTTTTGACAAAGAGGGTGTAACAGTGAAAAAACGCATTATTTCCTACCGGCAGCGCATAGACCGCTGCCTTGACGGTACTGCTGCCGTTGGGGATTGGGATGCGCTGCTGCAGGAGCATCTGATTCAAATCGGTTTTTTTCAGCACGAGCGGCTGATTCACCTGATTGTAACCGTTCTGTTTGCCGTTATGGCGGTTGCCACCATTCTGACCCTTGTGATTACCGGGTACCTGCCGCTGGCGGGGCTGTTCTTTTTGCTGCTTGTGCTGTTGGTGCCCTACATCAAGCACTACTATCTGCTCGAAAATGAGGTGCAGAAAATGTATGTGCAATACGATAAAATGTTGGAAAAATGCGGCAAAAAAGGGGATGCCGATTCTTTCAAATAACCTTTTGCCTTGGAGGAAAAACCTATGCAGTATGTATTGGCCTCCGCCTCGCCCCGGCGCAGGGAGCTGTTGGGCAGGCTGGGGATTTCGTTTGATATTCTTGTTTCCCATGCGGATGAAAGTGTGCCAGAGGGCACGCTGCCTGCCGATGCCGCTGTGATGACGGCGGAGAAAAAGGCAAATGCCGTGGCGGCACTGCGCCCGGATGCCTGCGTAATCGGGGCAGATACCATTGTGGTGCTGGGCAGCACGGTAATGGGCAAGCCTGCAAATGAGGCGGATGCCGTTCGTATGCTCACCGCCCTTTCGGGCCGGACCCATCAGGTGATGACGGGGGTAGCCGTGGTATACGGTGGGAAAACACGCACCTTTGTTCAGGTGACGGATGTTACCTTTTATCCCCTTTCCGAAGCGGAAATCAAGGCCTATGTGGCAAGCGGCGAGCCTATGGATAAAGCGGGTGCCTACGGCATTCAGGGGCTTGGCTGCACCCTTGTGAAGGGGATTTGCGGGGATTACTTCAATGTGGTTGGCCTGCCCGTGGCGGAGCTGAACCGTGTGTTAAAGGAAATAGAATAATCCACAGCTTCTTGTGAAAAATACAATCAAGGAATCGGATTTTTTCGGAAAAAACAGATGAGAAAAGGCATCGGCATTCTGCTGATGCTTTTTTTGTTTTTGGGGGAATCCTTGTGAATAATGCGCATTGCAAAAAGCGGGGAAATCCGTATAATAGTTAAGCAATTAATTATTAAGCAATGAAGAAAACTGTTGAACGGAGATGATGGGAATGTCAACAGCCAAAAAAGAAACCTCTGCCGAACAGGAGCAGATTTCCCGCAGCGTCATTCAAAAATTCAAATATGCCGACCGTCTTCACCGCAGCTCGGTGGATGCCCGTATCAACGCCCTGGGCTTTGACCTGCACCGCCACCAGCACATGGCCCTGATGTATCTGGCTTTTCGGGGCGGAGTGGGCTCTCAAAAGGAGATTGCCGATAAATTCGGAATCAGCGCCGCCGCCGTTGCCAATACCCTGAAATCTCTGGAGGAGGGCGGCTATATCCTGCGCCGCTGTGACCGTGCCGATACCCGCCGCAACACCGTTGAGGTAACGGAAAAGGGCATGCAGGTAATTGAACGCTCCCGCAGCGAATTCCAGACGGTGGATGAGGCCATGCTTGCCAACCTGAGTCAAACGGAGATTGCCGAATTCTCTGCCACGCTGGAAAAAATGATTCGGAATTTAGAGGAATACAACAACCGGAATGAAACGGAGGCGAAATGATGAAGCGCTGGTTAAAATATGTGAAGCCTTATTCTTTTTACTTTATATGCGGCCCCGTTTGCATGATTATTGAGGTAATCGGTGAGGTCGTTATGCCAAAGCTGCTGGCGAATATCATTGATTACGGCACGGGTGCCGTTCCCCCTTCGGAGGGCTCTGCCTTTGTGCAGTGGGTGTTCTCCGTGGTGGGGCAAAAGAATTCCCCCTTTATCATTGCCATTATGGTGGGCATGATAATGACCGCCCTTCTGATGATGGCGGGGGGTGTAGGCGGCGCCTATTTCGGTGCCAAGGCCGCAGTGAATTTTGCCGCGGATTTGCGCGCGGATATTTACCGCAAGGTGCAGCAGTTCTCCTTTGCCAATATCGATAAATTTTCCACCGGCTCTCTGGTGACCCGCCTGACCAACGACGTGACCCAGCTGCAGAACTTCATCAATATGCTGCTGCGCATGTGCCTGCGCTCCCCGGGCATGCTCATAGGCGGTATCATTATGGCCATGCGTGTGAACCCCAAGCTTACGGGCACGCTGGGCGTATCTCTCCCCCTGCTTTGCTTCACTATCTTTTTCTTCATGAGAAAAGCACTGCCCCGCTTTACCTCCATGCAAACCAAAATTGACCGTCTGAATTCCACCGTGCAGGAGAATGTGACCAATGTGCGTGTGGTAAAGTCCTTTGTGCGTGAGGAGCATGAAAAAGAAAAATTCGCCAAGGCCAATGCGGAATTGAAGGCAGGCGGCATGGGGGCCATGAAGCTGATGATTATGATGAGCCCCGCCATGACCTTCTTTATGAACGCAACCACCATTGCGGTGTACTGGTTCGGCGGCAATATGCTGGTAAAGGGCACCATGACCACCGGCAGCCTGACCGCATTTATCACCTACATCAGCCAGATTCTCAGCTCCCTTATTTTCATCAGCGTTATGCTGGTTATGATGTCCCGCGCCATGGCCTCCGCCCGCCGTATTGCCGAGGTGCTGGATGAAGAAGTGGATGTGACGGACGGTGACCTTTCCCCCGAGGATGCAGCCAGAACGGTGGAAAACGGCAGCGTGGAATTCAAGAATGTTCGCTTCCGTTACTACAAGCACAGCGAGGAAAGAGTGCTTGAAAATATCAACCTGAAGATAGAAGCGGGCCAGACCGTGGGTGTCATCGGCTCCACGGGCTCCGGCAAATCCACTTTGGTATCCCTGATTGCCCGCCTTTATGACTGCGATGAGGGCGAGGTACTGGTGGACGGCGTGAATGTGCGCCGTTACAGCCTGTTCCACCTGCGTGAGGGCGTGGGCTTTGTGCTGCAAAAGAACGTGCTGTTCAGCGGCACCATTGCCGACAATCTGCGCTGGGGCGATGAGAACGCCACCGATGAGGAAGTCCGCAAGGCTGCCTCCTATGCGCAGGCCTCCGGCTTTGTGGAGCAGTTCAAGGACGGCTACGACACCCTGCTCGACCAGGGCGGCACCAATGTTTCCGGCGGTCAGAAGCAAAGGCTCTGCATTGCCCGCGCATTGCTCAAAAAGCCCAAAATTCTGGTGTTGGATGACTCCACCAGTGCCGTGGATACGGCCACCGAGGCCAAAATCCGTGAGGCCTTTGCCAATGAGCTGAAGGGTGCCACCAAAATCATCATTGCCCAGCGTATTTCCTCCGTGAAGGATGCGGATATGATTGTGGTGGTGGATGACGGTAAGATAACCGGTGTGGGTACTCACGAATCCCTTTTGAATCACAACACCGAATATACGGAGATTTATTACTCACAGGTAGAGAAAGAGGAGGTGACGGCATAATGGCAGGCAGAAGCTTGGAAGCCCTGCAGCAGCGCTACAACAGTGTGGCGGCAGACGGCAAACGGGGCAGATTCGGCCCTCCCGGCCGGGGACCCGGCGGCAGAGGCGGTGTGCGTGCCAAAGGCAAGCCCAAAAATACGGCGGCCACCGTCAAACGCCTTTGGAAATATGTTTCCAAATATAAATTCCGCCTGCTCTGCGTGGTGTTGTGCATGCTTTGCAGCACCGCCACCGCTCTGGTAGGCGCTTATATCATGCGGCCCATCATCAACACCGTGGCGGATTCCGCCACCCCTGCCGAGGAGCGTGTAGCCTACCTGGCACAGATTCTTTTGATGATGGCGGGCATTTATCTGGTGGGTATCGCCTCCAACTATCTGCAGGCGCGGCTTATGCTTTCCGTTTCACAGAATGCAACGGAAAAGCTGCGCAACGATTTGTTCAATGCCCTGCAGGGCCTTCCCGTGCGGTATTTTGACAGAGAGAGCACGGGCGGCATTATGTCCCGTTTCACCAACGATGTGGATAACATTGATGTGATGCTCAACAATACCCTTACGCAGGTGGTGTCCGGCACCATCAGCCTTGTGGGCACCTTCTGTTTTATGGTTTACACCAACATATGGCTCACTCTGGTGACCGTGGCTTTTGTGCCTCTGCTTCTGAAAAGCGGCGCATTTATCGCCAAGCGCTCCTCCAAATTTTACGGGGCACAGCAGGCGGCTTTGGGCGCGGTGAACGGCTATATTGAGGAATCCGTTACGGGTCAGAAGGTAGTGAAAGTATTTAACCACGAGGACACCTGTGTGGAGGAGTTTCAGCTTCTCAACAACGATATGCGCCAAAAGCAATTCGGCGCCCAGTTCTTCGGCGGCCTGATGGGCCCCGTGCTGGGCAACACCACCCAGGTCTGCTATGCCGTTACCGCAGGTGTGGGGGGCTTGCTTTGCCTGTTCGGTCATTTTGATGTGGGCGGCATCTCTATTTTCGCAGGCTATTCCCGCCAGTTCTCCATGCCCATCAACATGGTTTCACAGCAGACCTCCACGATTTTTGCGGCATTGGCCGGTGCCGAGCGTGTGTTTGGCATTATGGATGCCAAGCCCGAGAATTCGGATGATGAGGTAAAAACGGGAGAGGGCAGCGCCATTGAGGGCTATGTGGCTCTGGAGGATGTTACCTTCGGCTATGTGGAAAACAAAACGGTGCTCAAGCACATCACCCTGTCGGCGGAGCCGGGCAAAAAAATTGCCTTTGTAGGCTCCACGGGTGCAGGCAAAACCACCATTACCAACCTGATTAACCGATTCTATGATATTGAAAGCGGCTCCATTACCGTTGACGGGGTGGATATCAAGCAGATTGACCGCAGTTTTCTGCGCAAAAACATTGCCGTTGTGCTGCAGGATACCCATCTGTTTACGGGCACGGTTATGGAGAATATCCGCTACGGCCGATTGGAGGCCACGGATGACGAGGTGATTGCCGCTGCCAAAACCGCCAGTGCCCACAGCTTTATCATGCGTTTGGCAGAGGGCTACAACACGGTAATTGAGGGCGACGGAGCCAACCTTTCTCAGGGGCAGCGTCAGCTTTTGAACATTGCCCGTGCCGCCCTGTCCAAGGCACCCATTCTGGTGCTGGATGAAGCCACCAGTTCGGTAGACACCCGCACGGAGCGGCACATTGAGCACGGCATGGACAGATTGATGAAAAACCGCACCACCTTTGTGATTGCCCACCGCCTTTCCACCGTGCGCAATGCGGACTGCATCTTTGTGCTGGAGCACGGCGAAATCATGGAGCAGGGCAGCCACGAGGAGCTGCTTGCCGAAAAGGGCAGGTACTACGAGCTTTACACCGGGGTTAAGGAGCTGGATTAAGGCAAAAGGGATTTGAACACAATATGCCTTAAAAAGCGATCTTCACGTACATTCGGGCGTTTTTCGCCTTGAAATACTTAAGCAAAACCGGCTTTGCTCCGAAAACAGAATAACAAAAAAGCAACCGAGATTCTTCCCGGTTGCTTTTTTGCTGCCATACGAAAAGCGTTATGCCTCGGTTACGTTGAGCTTTTTATCAAGGCCCGTAAGGGCGAAAATGCTCATGATTTCGTTATGAACGCGGCAAACGGTAAACTCGGCGCCCAGCTCCTTTGCCTTTCTGTGGGCGGCTACCACCTGGCGAAGTCCCGATGATGACATGTATTCAACCTTGTCAAAATCAAGAATGATTTCATCGGCGGCTTCAATGGCTTCCACCTCGGCACCAAGGGCCGGTGCGGCGGCGGTGTCAAGCCAACCGTCCAGAGAAAGGGTGATTTTTCCGTTTTCGTTTGATTTGGTAATTGTCATAACAAAACCTCCGTCAGATGATATATTTGGTAAGTGTCAGAATATTTTTACCGTTTTTGTACTCGTACTTGGCATCGTCCACCTGATTGAATGCAATAAACCGGCCAAGGCCGCCGATTTGGGTATCCACATCGTACTCGTCGGGATTGATGGGGTCCCGGGTGGGGTTAAAGGGAATGCCGGTATCCGTAAAGCGCAGGGTAACACGGTTGGACAGGGCAATCAGCACACGCACCTGACCCTTCCGGCTTTGTTCGGGATAGGAGTAGGCGCAGATGTTCATGAATATTTCCTCTGCTGCAAGGCAAAGGTTCAACTGCTCCTTTCGCGGAATGGGCAGGCTCAGAATTTTGTTTTTGAGAGTTTCAAACGCCGGTTCCTCTGCCTCCAGCACAAGGTGCTCTGTTTCGGCAGGGGAGAAGCAAAGCATGGTGATGTCGTCATGCCTTTCGGCATCCCCCACAAAATCCGCCACCTTCCGATTCACAAAATCAACGGGATTTTCTTTTTTGGCGGTGATGAACTCCTGCAGGGCCGCTTCCAGCCGCCCGGTGCCGAAAAACTGTTTGTCGGCGTTGACGGCCTCATTCACGCCGTCCGTGTAAAGGAACAGGGTGTCGCCGGTTTCAAGCTTCACGGTGTTTTCGGTAAATACCTCCCCGGGGAAAAGGCCCAGCAAAACATTCTGCTCACCGGCAAGGGGCGTGACCTTGCTGCTCAGGATATAGGGCAGATTGTGCCCGGCGTTAGCATAGGTGTAGGTCTTTTTATCGCTGTCGTAAATGCCCACAATGGCCGTTAAGAACAGCAGGGACGGGTTGTTTTCGGAGAGGGTGTCGTTCACCTTTGACAGAATTTCGGCAGGGGACAGATTCATTTTGGCAAACTCCCGAATCAGCATCAGGGTAACCGCCATGAAAATGGAGGCCGCAACGCCTTTTCCGGAAACATCCGCAATCACGGTCAAAAACCTGCTGTTGTCGATTTGCAGGTAATCGTACAAATCCCCCGCAATATGCTTGGCGGGAATCATGTCGGCATGGATGACACACCGGTTCGCCTCAAAATAGGTGTCCTTCAAAAATCCTCTTTGAATGCGGGCGGAGATGTCGAGCTGCGCATCCTGCTGCTCCTGCTCGTGGGTCAGGCGGCTGATGTTGGCAAGGTAATCGCTGATATCGGCGCTCATACTGTTGAACGCCGATGAAATCATGGCGAATTCGTCATCGCCCTCCACCTCCAGCTTCACATCGGAGCGTTCGCCGTCGGTCAGGAATTCATTCATGACCCGGCACACCTTTTGGGCCGGGGCAGAAACACTGCGGCGCATAATAAGGTAAACACACAGATTCACAAGGCCGATTACCAGCAGAATCGTCAGGGAAATTATGGCAAGGAGCACCCCGATTTCCCGGTTCATGCCGTTGTAGGACTGGTCAACACCGGCCATGCAGTAATTGCCGAGGGGGTCCTGAACTCTGACCATGGTGCTGACTTCGTAGCCGCTTTTGCTTTGCGTTATGCTGGTAGAGATATCTTTTTCTCCGTTCCACACGGCGATTTCGTCCTCGGTGAGGGTATAGTTCTCAATCTTGTTGATGAATTTATCGTTGGGATTGTATGCATCGAATTTTTTATTTTGTGAAACGCAGACATATTGAATTTTGCCGGGCTCCTCCAGCGGCACAAACAGATAGGCAAAATCAATCTTGAACATCTGGCAGATGTAATCACCGCGGGCAAGAATGTTTTCGGCAAAATTCTCGTCAAAGGCAGCATCCTTTGAGAAGGCCTCCTCGGTGACCAGGTCCGAATAGATGGTCACCATTGCCTCATTCTGTTCCTTCAGGTTTTTCGAAATGATATCTCTTACCAGAAAATAGGATGCCGTAAACAGAACGGAAAGGGCAATAATCAGAATAACGGATATTCTTGCCGTTACTTTTTTGGCAATGGAGTGGGTCATGCTTCACCTCCGCAGAGTTTATTTTTTTCATCCCGGGTTTAGTCCTCGCCGGTATCCACATCAAAATAATCCAGAGCCATAATGCTTGCAATGGAGCGGTCAAGATAGGCATCATCAATCAGCGGCCAGGAGAATCCGATGCGGTACAGAATGTTGGTGGTAAACAGGTTGTCGGTTTCCACGGCGTGGGAATCCTTGATGTCGTATGCCGCAAGGCCGTTGAGCAAGTTGTTGATGTTATCCTGCCCCAGCTTTTGACGGAACTCTTCATAGTAGATTTCGTCCTTCTCGGGCAAAATGGTAATGCCGTTGCGGTTGCAGGCATCAATGATTTTCATTTCATCAAAGCCGTAGCGGCTGTTGCAGTTAAAGGCGGTGAATATATCGTTCACGCCGGAAAGCAGCACAACCGCCCTTGCCGTGCAGTCAACGGGCGAAAAACTCATGGGGTCGGTCATGTGGCTGATGGGGTATTTGCCCATAACGGAGAAGCCCCGGATACCGCTCATGAACATATTGGTTTCCATGTTGATCTGGAATTCGCCGTCGGTGTGGCGGCCCATCAGGTTGCCCACACGAATCACCTTGCCGCGCATGCCGTTTTCAATGGCATCAAACATGCGAAGCTCCGCTTTATACTTGGAGATGCAGTATTTGTTGGCCATGTCATCAATCACGAAAAGCTCGTTTTCGTGCATACGCACCTGCTTTTCGTAGGTTTCGGGGGTGTGGATGCCGGGCACCGAAACCGTGGAAATCTGAATCAGTTTGGTATTGCGGCGGGTGCACAGTTCAATCAGATTTTCAATGCCGTGAATGTTGATGCGCTCCAGAATATCGTCACCGGCAAAGTGCTTTACGCAGGCGGCGCAGTTGATGACCGTATCAAAACGGATATCCCTGAAGGTTTCGTCCAGATTGCTGTCGGTAATATCGGCATCAATCAGCGTGATGCGGGTTTTCAGTTCCTCGGCAAAGCCGTTGCTGAAGTAATAAACCAGCATGGTTTTCAGCCTTGCCTCGGGGCTCTCAAAACGGCCCTTGCGAACAAGGCAATAGATGTGACCGCTTTCGATTTCCAGCAGTTCTTTGAGAATATGGATTCCCAAAAATCCCACGGCGCCGGTCAGCAGCACATCCCCAAGAGGCTTGCGCTCCACCTCGGCGGCGTATTTCACCGTGTTGCAAGCCAGCGCCTTGCGGGTCTTCTGCCCGTTTATGCTCAGCTCCTCCCCCTTGGCAGCAGGGGCAGGGGCGGCAGCAGCGGCGCTGCCCTCAATAAAGGCGGCAAGGCCTTCGGGTGTGGGATTATCGAAGATATCGCCGTATTTGACCTCAATATTCTCCGACATGAGCAGCATGGTCACCTTGGAGGCGGAAATGGAGGTGCCGCCCAGTTCAAAGAAATTATCGTCGGCATACACCTCGTCCGTATTGAGCACATCGGCAAAGATTTCGCAAAGCCGCTGCTCAAGGGATTTTTTGGCAGCCCTGCGCTTTTTCTTCGTGACGGTCCGCTGCACTTCGGGGAAGCCGTTTTTATCAATTTTGCCGTTGGGGGTCAGGGGCATTTTATCAAGCTGAACCAGCACGGCGGGCACCATGTAGTAGGTGAGGCGGGATTTCAGGTGCTCGGTCAGTTCCTCCGTGCTCACGGGGCGGTCGGCGGTGAAGAATCCCGCCAGGTAATCCTCCGAGCCGTTGTTGCGCACAAGCACCTTGCACTGGCTCACGCCCTCAAAGGCGCAGGCCGTTTTTTCGATTTCGTCCAGTTCAATACGGAAGCCCCGCAATTTCACCTGATTGTCGATTCTGCCGGCAAAGGCGATTTCGGCATCGTCATTCAGGCGCACAAGGTCGCCGCTGTGGTAGGCGGGCAGGCCGCGAAGGGTAAAGAAGCTTGCGGCATTTTTCTCGGGCAGTTTGATGTAGCCCCCGCCCACACCTGCACCGCAGATGATAAGCTCGCCGGAGGCGAAGGGGGGCAGCACGTTGCCGAATTTATCGGTAACAAAGAATTTTACGTTGCCTGTGGGCCTGCCGATGGTGACCTTTTCGCCGCTTGTCAGCTCCTTGACGGAGCAGCAGATGGTGCACTCCGTGGGGCCGTAGCCGTTGATGATCTGAAGGTCGGGAGAGGCTTTTTTAAGTGTATCGTAGAGGGTGGGCGGGAAGGCCTCCGCACCCACGGTAACGGATTTGAGATTGCCGAGGCACTTGGCGAATTCGGGAATACCAATCATGTTGGTCATAAAGGTGGGGGTGCAGGTAATCATCTGCACATTGGCGCTTTGCAGCAGGCTGATGAGCCCGGCGGGGTTGTGGATTTCCTCATCGGTTGCCATGCAGGCGGTTTTGCCCGCGCAAAGGGGCAGCATGATTTCGTAAAGGGACATGTCAAAGGAGATGGAGCTTAAGGAAATCATGGCGCCGTCGGCGGCAGGGTCATGCAGATAACGGATGGTGCTTTGCTGCGTCTGCACAAAATTGGAGAAATTGCCGTGCTTTACCAGAACGCCCTTGGGCGTGCCGGTGGAGCCGGAGGTATAGATGCAGTAGGCCGTGTCATCGGGGCTCACCGCAACATCGGGGGCCGTGTCATCGGCCTGCTCCAGCAGGGATTCCACCGTTACCGCCCGGTAGGACTTGCCGAAGCAGAACAGGTCTTTTCTGCTGTTAAGTATTTCGGCAGTGGTGATGATGAGGGGGCTTTCCGCGTTTGTCAGGCAATAATCGATTCTGTCATCCGGGTAGGAGGGCAGCATGGGCAAAAACGCACAGCCCGCTTTCATAATGCCCAGCTCGCACACATACACCTCGGTGCAGCGCTCCGTGAGCAAACCGATGATGCTGCCTTTGGCGGCACCGAGTTTTCGCAGGGCGTTGGCAACACGGTTGGAAAGGCGGGTGAGTTGGCCGTAGGTGAGCTGTTTGCCCGCGGCAATCACAGCGGTTTTGTCGGGCTGTTTGGCGGCAAATTCATCAACAAGAGTATAGCAGGGCACGCTGCGCACCGCCATGTCGTTGTTGTTCAAAATGCGGTATTGCGCCTCGGCATTTTCCGTGAGCAGGGATACCTCACCCAAAGTTTCTTTGGTTAAGAATTCACCGATGGCGGCAAAGAAGGATTCCGTGAAGCTGCGGATAAAGGCTTCACCGTAGAGGGATTGCTCATATTCCGCATCGGCCACGATTTTGCCGTTTCGGATGTAAACGCTCAGGGAAATGGGCGCTTTGGCGGTTTCGCTCTCAAGGGTAAGCATTTCGGCGGGTTCGCCGCAAAGGCTGTCAAAACAGAATTCATCACCCTGATACACAAAAATCAAATCCGCCTTGACGGAATAGGCCCGTGAAATCTCCGCAAAGGAGTAAATGTCGTTGGCCATGCTGTTCATCAGCTGGGTGCCGAGGGCCTTCAGGGTGTTTTTCACCGTGGCCTTGCCCTCGGTGTTCAGGGCAACGGGCAGGGTCTTTACCAGCATGGCCACACTGCGGGCCAGACGGGAATCATTGCGCCCGTTGTAAACCGTTGTGTAAACCACATCCTCCTTGTAATCAAAGCGGCTGAGGGTAAAGCCGAAGGCACCGTTGAAAAAGGCGTTGGGGGTAACCTCATTTTCACGGCAGAACGCCGCCACCCGGTCATAATCCGTGGGGCAGGTCAGAATGAGGTGCCCGGCTCCCGCCTTATCCTTTTCGGGCGCCTTGGGGGGCAGGCATTCGCTGTCGCACCCGGCAAAGAGGGAATCATAGTGGGCTTTGGCACGGTCAAAGGCCTCGGAACCGGCGGCAAGCTCCTCGTCAACGGCGGCTTCAAAGCCGGAGTAAACCTCCGCCGCAGGGGTACCGCCAAAATAAGCGGTTTCAATATCGGCAAGCAGTATTTTTTCGCTTGTGCCGTCGCTGATAATATGGTGACAGTCAATAAACAGGTAATTTTCGTTTTCCCCGGTATAGATTTCGGCGCGGTAAAGGGCACCGCCCAAAATGTTGAAGGGGCGGTTCAGGCGGCCGGTTTCGGGCTTGCCCTGCAAAACGGTTACGCAGGGGGCGGCACCATCGTGCCGGTGGGCTCTCACATCGCCCTTGTCATCGGCGGAAAGCACCGCTTTCAGCAGAGGATGGGTGTTGATGGCAGCCTCAACCGCGGCTTTCAGGCGGGGGATATCAATTCCCTTGCCGATTTTCATCAGCAGCGGAATGTTGTAGGCGGTGGAGCCCTCCTGCGCCAGACATTCGGTCAGAATGCCCCGCTGGGTTTTGGTGAGGGGATAATCGGCCAGCACCTCACGGTGAAGGGTTTGAGTGCCCTTTGCCGAGAATGCCTCCAGTTTTCTTACGGTTTCATTATCCTTTACATCCTTGATTTTCACGGAGATGCCCAAAGCATCCCCCAGGGCAACATTCAGCTTGATTACGCCGATAGAGGTAAGGCCCACCTCAAACAAATCCGTATCAATACCGAAGTTGCGGTGACCCACAATGTCGCAGACAATATCGAATATCTTCTGCTGCATCTCATTTTCGGGGGGCGTGACATCCTGCGCCTTGAATTCGGGCAGAGGCAGGGCTCTTTTGTTGACCTTTCCGTTCTGGTTCAGAGGAATGGCATCTATCTGCATCACAACGGAGGGCACCATATAGGGCGGTTTTTCGGATTTGATGAAGGCGGCGAGCGCATCGCTGCTCACGGCGGAATCCGAAACGATGTAGGCAGCCAGATATTTGCCGCCGGAGGGCGCATCAAACGCTGCAACCGTGGCATCCTTCACGCCGTCAAAGCGGCGGATGACCTCCTCCACCTCGGTCAGCTCCACACGGAAGCCCCGCACCTTCACCTGCGCATCCCGGCGGCCCACAAACTGAAGGTTGCCGTCTGCGCAAAGGCGCACCACATCCCCGGTGCGGTAAATCCGCTCATAACCGGGAACCGATTCAAAGGGATTGGTGCCGAATGCCTCGGCCTGCTTCTCCGGGCGGTTCAGGTATCCTCTTGTTACATGGGGCCCGGCAATCCAGAGTTCACCCACGGCTCCTATGGGCAGCAGTCTGCCCCTGTCATCCACAATATAGGTTTTCAGGTTATCCACGGCGCAGCCGATGGGCACATCCCTGTATTTCTTATCCATCAGGAAGGCGCTGGTGATGACGGAGCCCTCGGTGGGGCCGTAAAGATTGTAAAAATTCAGGTTTTCGGGCTTCTCAAGGGGTGTCAGTTTTTCCCCGGCAACCGACAGATGCTTCAGGGTTTTCAATCCGCCCATAAGGGCAAACTGGCGGCCCACCTGCATGGTCATAACCGTGTGGGTAATGCCGTTGGCGTTGAAGTAATCCCGCAGGGCAGGGAAATCAAGGCGGATTTCATCGGGGATAATGTGCAGCTCGGCGCCGGAGGTAATGGTGGGGTAAATATCAAAGGCATGGGCATCAAAGCCGTAGGCGGCATAGGCCGTTACACGGGAGGTTTCGTCCATGCTAAAGTACTTTTTGACCCATTCGGTGGTAACGGCGGTGTTGGCGTGCTCAAACATAACACCCTTGGGCACACCGGTGGAGCCGGAGGTGTAAAGCATCACAAATAAATCCCCGGGGGCGGGAGTGGGCAGAGAAACGGGAATATCAGCGAAAGCGCCGATTTCATCGGTGGTGATGCGTTCACCTTCAAAGTCCCCGGTGATGATGGTGTCAAGGGATTTGTCCTCAATCAGCAGGCAGGCGCCGGAATCCTTCACCATCAGGTTGAGCCGCTCGGCAGGGTAGGTGGGGTCAAGGGGCAGGTATGCGCCCCCCGCTTTCAGAACGCCCAAGGAGGCGATTACCATATATTCGTTTCGCGGAATCAGCACGCCCACCACTTTTTCGGCACCGATTCCCTTTTGCACCAGATGTTTTGCCAGAATATCGGTGAGAGCATCCACCTGCCGGTAGGTAAAGCGTTTTTCACGGTAAACCGTGCAAAGGGCATCGGGCGTTTTTTGCGCCTGCTCACGGAATAAATCCACCACCGTTTTGTCACTGCGGTACGGCTGCTCGGTACGGTTGAGTAAGCAGAGCGCCTCTTTTTCCTCTTTGCCCGTCAGCTCGATTTCACCCAAAGTTTCGCGGCAAAGCATCTCGTTGACTGCGGTGTAGTACAAACGGCAGAAATGCTCAATCAGCCCCTTGGTGTAGACTGAGCGCCTGAAGTGAACCAGAGTGCTGTAGGAATCCCCGCTGTGGGAAATCATGAATTCCATATCGGCATCGGTTTGGTCCACACATCTGTCCCGGATGGTGATGTCACCGGCGGAGAAGGGAACACGGTTGAACAAAGAGGCCTGATTCACAAAATTGATGCCGCTGTGAAAACCGTATTTTGCCGCAAGCTGGCCCAAAGGCACAATGCAGTTCACCTTGGTCTGATAATAGTCATCAAAAACACGCTTCAAAAAGGCGGAAACGGATTCGTTCTCGTCAATCTCAAAATACAGAGGCATGGTTTTTACAAACATGCCGAAGATATCCCGGCTCAATTCGGTGCGGCCGTTATGGCCCGCGCACAGGCAGCTTGCCTTCAGGCCGCTGAATTTGCCCAGGGCATAGGCAAAGGCACCGGTCAGCACTGCGTTTTCGCTGATGTTGTGCTCTGCCGCAAAGGCCAGCACCCGGGAGCGGGTACAGATGCCCCGGGCATCCCAAATAATACTTTCGGAGGTAAGCAGGTCATTATCCTCCGAAAACACATCCGGTGCGGGTCTCAGGTCAAAATCCACCCCGTCAAATTTCTTTTGGAAAAAGGCCTCCGCTGCGGCATATTTTTCGGATTCGGCCACCTTGGCCTGCTCCTCCGCGGCATCAAATATGCTGCGGGTTTCCGCCGGGCAAACGCCGGTGTCGTAAGCCGCCGCAAGCTGCTCGGCAAAAAGCTTGACGGAGGTTCCGTCAAAAACGGTGTGATGAATATCAAAAAGCAGACCGTCCTCGGCGGGCATGTGAACAATCTCAAAGCGGAAAAGGGGCCCGTTTTCAAGGTCAAAGGGGCGGGCGAAGTCACGGATTTCATCCTCCAG
Source organism: Acutalibacteraceae bacterium (assembly GCA_045599985.1). Classification (GTDB taxonomy): domain Bacteria; phylum Bacillota; class Clostridia; order Oscillospirales; family Acutalibacteraceae; genus CAG-177. The sequence goes on from JAZRWZ010000054.1 coordinate 37,297, forward strand.
TGAAGCAACGCTCTTTTCACCAACCTCAACCTCAAATTCGGATTGGATCATACAGGGCACGCCGTCCACCGCCTTCAGGCGAATCATCACCGAGGGGTGGGCTTTCACAACGGTTTTCACAGCCTCCTTCATGCGGGCAAAATCCGTTTGTCCGGGAAGGCGCATGTAGTATGTGATGTTATAGGCAAGTGATTCCGGGTTTTCGGCGCAGGCAAGGTAAACCCCCAGCTGTGACTGCATCAGGGGGGCGATTTTTTGCTCGTTTTGTCTCATACAGATAACCCTCGTTTCACGATAATGTCGAAATATAAACTAATCAGCGGTTATAGTATTTATTTTACCATAGTCGCTCCTCTTTTTCAACCGGAACCCCCTTTTGCAAAGCCGCTGTCTCTGCCGCATATCGGCGAAACAATCCACCCTGCGGAGCGGGAAAATCCATCCCGACAGATGCCGATGTGTTTTTGCCGAAAAAAGCGGAGAATTTACCCGGGAATCGTTGTAATTTGCGGCGAAAACTGGTACAATATCCTTCATTGTGATATGAGGGGAGAATACTCCCGATATACATAAAATCTGTTGTTTTGAAAAGGATAATTTGCCATGAAAAAACTGGAAAAGCTGTTTGGCGGCCTGAATCTCACCTGGCCGAAACTCATTATTTTTGCCCTTCTGGCAGGGCTTTACACGGGCGCTATGGCCATGCTTCCCTTTGCCAAAGGCACCTCTTTGGCGGATATTTCCATCTCCTTTGAGTGGTGGGTACTGTTTGGCGTTCTCATTATTGTCAACAGCAAAACCCCTATGGATTCCGCGCTGAAATGCTTTGTGTTTTTCCTCATCAGCCAGCCTCTTGTGTATCTGGTTCAGGTGCCCTTTTATTCCGGCGGCTGGGCCATATTCGCCTACTATAAAAACTGGATTATCTGGACGCTGCTGACTCTTCCCATGGGCTTTATCGGGCATTATATGAAAAAAGACAAATGGTGGGGTCTGGTGATTCTGGTTCCCATGATGACCTTTGTGGGCTACCATTTTTTTACCTTCCTGAGGAGTGTTGTTGCCGGATTCCCCTATCATCTGCTCAGCGCGATTTTCTGCGCCGTTACCGTGCTGCTTTATCCCGTTGCCGTGTTCCGCAATAAAAAAATCAAGTATGTGGGCCTCATTATCGGCGTGGTGCTTCTGATGGGTGCCGCAGTGCCCTCGGTTGTGGGCCACCGCAGCACCTATGAAACCATGATTCTGACCAGTGCCGACAGCGGGGAGGAGTATTTTGACGATTCCTACACCGCCGTGTTGGAGGATGAAGCCTACGGAACGATAAGCGTTGATTACGAGGAAGAATTCGACTGCTATGTGCTCAACGCCACCTTCACAAAGCGGGGCGAAACCAAGCTGATTGTCACCTCTCCCGAAGGGGAAAAAGTCGAATATGATATTACGGTAGGGAACAATACATACAGTCTGAACAGGGCGGAATAAAACAGATTACCCTCCCGGAAGGCCAAATGTCTTCCGGGGGATTTTTCTTGCCTCGACAAAAAACAGTTGCCAAAAAAGCGGGGCTGTGGTATTGTAAATAACAGAAAATGAAAGGGGAAATGACCGTATGAAAAAGCTGATTTCCGTATTGCTGCTCGTGGCAGTGCTCACTTCATTGTGCAGTGTGGGCGTTAGTGCTGCCGGTAAAAAGGCCACCATCAAAAACGTGAACGATGCTATGATCTATCTGCTTGACCACGATGTTATCAACATCAAAAAGGCCACTTTGTATGACGGCAAAACCAACCTGGGCAGAGTGTATGTGATTGCCCTTTGCGGCTGTGACATGGCGTGGGAAACCGACCATGTGAACTGCGTGCCCTACTGCGCGCTCTCCATGCTGGGCATCAATAACCCCTATGTTACCACCGTCAGGGATATGGCCATCAAAAAAATCCCCGCCGGCTCCAGGGTGGTGCTGTTCGGTCACAGTCAGGGCGGCATGGTCTGCCAGCAGCTGGCTGCCGACAAGCAGATGAAAAAACGCTTTGAAATTCTGAATGTGCTTACCATGGGTTCACCCTACATCACGGTGTGCGGCCGCGAGGGAACTCTCCACCGCATGGCAGACAGCGGCGATGTTGTGCCCTATCTCAGCACCGCAGGGGCTGCCAACCTTTTCCTCGGCAACTTCTCCTATGAGAGATGCGGCCATTTCGGTGACCCCGACAGTGCCCATAACCGCTCCTACAACATCCATGAAAACTGGCGCGCCTACGATGCCTTCGGTATAGAAAACGGCAGCTATGTTTTGAAGAATGTCGGCTGATAACCGAAAAGAGGATTGCAATGGATAACAAAAATTATTTGTATTTTGATGCCAAGGGCAAGCCCTGCAAGCCCGAAACCGCCGTGCTGTGCGTGATTCAGGACCTGGATGCCTTCGGCAAGGTGATTCGTGAAACCGAGGTGCCCATTACCGATGAGGATGAGGCATAAAAGAGTTATCTGAATAAGGAGAATACATCGGCAGGGGCGGGCAACCGTTCCTGCCGATACATCGGTATGAACAAAGATTTGACCGTAGGCAAGCCCTCCAAGGTGCTGTGGCAGTTTTGTATGGCGCTGTTCGGAAGTGTGCTGTTTCAACAACTGTATAATCTGGCCGACAGCTTCGTAGCCGGTAAATTCATCGGCAAAGAGGCTTTGGCGGCGGTGGGCAACAGCTACGAAATCACGCTGATTTTCATTGCCTTTTCCTTCGGCTGCAACATCGGCTGCTCGGTGATTGTGTCCCAACTTTTCGGGGCCAAAAAGATTGCCCGGCTGAAAACGGCGGTTTACACCACCCTGATTTCCGTTTCGGTTTTGTGCGCTCTGCTTATGGCCGTGGGTCTGCTGGGCGGCAGCGGGCTGCTTCGGCTGATTCAGACACCCCCGGAAATCATGGGGGATTCCAAACTTTATCTGGATATTTATGTGTGGGGGCTTCCCTTCCTGCTCTTTTACAATGTGGCCACGGGTATTTTCTCCGCGTTGGGGGATTCCCGAACGCCCTTTTGGTTTCTTGCCTGCTCCTCCACGGCGAATATCGGTGTGGATATTTTGTTTGTGGCCAAATGGCACATGGGCGTGGCAGGTGTGGCGTGGGCCACCTTCCTTTGTCAGGGAGTCAGCTGTGTGCTGGCCGTGGCATTTATGCTGCGCCGCCTGACAAGCATGAAAGCGGAGGAAAAACCTCGGGTATTCTCCTTCAGCTTGTTAAAACGGATTGCCGCCATTGCGGTGCCCAGCATTTTTCAGCAAAGCTTTATTTCGGTGGGCAACATCATCATTCAGGGCGTTATCAACGGATTCGGCGCCAACGTGATTGCGGGCT
>JAZRWZ010000055.1:0-1849 GCA_045599985.1 Acutalibacteraceae bacterium
AAAGCCGCTTTCAACAAATTCGGAGTGGCGAAGCCTTTGAGAAAGGGGCACGCTGTGCTTGCCGTCGCCGTTGACCCAATAGAATTCTCTGCCGTCCATGGCAGTAATGTCTTTGCAGGAGAAATAGTAAACAAGGAAATACAGCACGGAGAAGATGCAAACCATATAACCCATATAGTAGTTGGTGACGAGAGTCAGGAACAGGGCGCCGATATAGGTGGCGGGCTTGCGCTCCCGGATGATTCGCTCAATACCCAGAATAACGAAGGGGAAGAATACCATGGAATCGACCCACATCACATCCCAGTAATAGGCGATGAACCAGCCGCACATGCAGTAGAGAAGGCCGAAGGCGGCGGTGGAGAAATCGTGCTTGCCGTAAGCCTTTTTGAGGTAATAGGTGAAGGCTGCCGCGGCAAAGGCGGCCTTGGAGAAAATCATAGCTGCAATGGCTTCGGGCACATTCTCGTGGCCGAACAGCAGCACAAAAACGGCCGAGGGGCTGCACAGGTAGTTATAGAAGTTGCCGATGAAGGCGGAGCCCATGCCCGTTTCCCACGAATACAAAAAGCTTTGCAGGTGGGTGACTCTGTCATACAGCTCCGCAAAAAGCGGGCAGTACTGGTGATACATATCCATGCGCAGAACGGTGATATCCCCGAAGGGAATCATGTTGAAGCTGAACGCAATTACAAGGCTGATGCCCGCCGCACACAGGGCGGCTACCCAGCAGTAGCTGTTATCGGTTATCAACCGTTGAAATAAGGTTTTATTCCCCGTGGGCAGGGTCAAATTGTTTTTCATGACAGACCTCCGGTTTATCGTAACAGCGGGAGATGTTCACTCCTCGCAGCAGATATACTTTTCCATAATGTATTCCTTAATATACCATAAAATATAAAAGAATTCAAGTGAACAAACCGTTTCGGTTCTGATAACAAACCGTTTTCAGTTCTAACGGAGGACAAGGGGTCATAGGATGTAGGGAAAGGGGGCGGGAACCGATGAAAGAGCACATACTGCCTTACCGGCAGGCGGTCGGCGTTTTACCCCGTGAGCTTGCGGAGCCGCTGCTGCGCCTGCCGCCGGAACAGACGGCTGCTGTCAATGAAATCCGGCTGCGCAGCGGAGCACCGCTTGTGTTAACCTGCCGTGACGGGCCCCGTTTTGTGAGCGGCGGCGCACTGCAGACCTCTGCTGCCGGGCAGTCCGTAACGGTAACACCGGCCTTGCTTGCGGCCACCTTTGAGCGTATTTGCGGCTACTCGGTTCACGCCCATCAGGCAGAGATGCGGGAAGGCTTCATCACCGTGAAGGGCGGCCACCGCGTGGGCATAGGCGGCACGGCGGTGTACCGGGGAGATGCGGCGGTAACGGTGAAGCACATCACCTTTCTGAATATCCGTATTGCCCGTGAGGTGCCGGGGGCGGCGGACGGCATCTATAATGCGCTGTTCCGGGATGCCTGCCCCTCCGTGCTGATTGCCGGGCCGCCGGCCTCGGGAAAAACCACGGTGCTGCGGGATTTGGCAAGGCAGCTTGCCGGTGGGCAGAGAGGCCGCTTTTTGCGCACGGCGGTGTGCGATGAGCGGGGCGAAATTGCCGCGGAGGCCGAGGGCAGGCCCGTTCACGATGTGGGCGAAAACTGCGCGGTGCTTACGGGATATCGCAAGGCAGACGGCATTGTCACCGCGATTCGCTGCCTGTCGCCTCAGGTGATTATCTGCGATGAGGTGGGGCAGACCGATGAGGTTGCCGCCATTGAGCAGGGGCTTTCGGCAGGGGCCGCGTTTATTGCCTCCGTTCATGGCGCTTCCCGTGAGGAATTGCTCACAAGGCTGCCCCTCCG
>JAZRWZ010000056.1:0-10149 GCA_045599985.1 Acutalibacteraceae bacterium
GGTCGCATGGCTCTGTATTTGCTCATTTCACCGCCTCGCTTCATCCGCCACCGGCGGGGCTTCTGCGGTTCAACCCCTGCGCCGGGGAAAACGGCGCCACCGTTCGCTTTCCTTTTTCATAAAAAAAAAACGGGGCATCAAAGATGCCTCGTTTTTGTTTGGCGGAGAAGAGGAGACTCGAACTCCTGCGCCGGTTTCCCGACCTACGCCCTTAGCAGGGGCGCCTCGTCACCAACTTGAGTACTTCTCCATTGGCAGCGTTCTTCTTCGTTTATGAAGTTTATATATGCAAGATATCAGTTGTTCTGACACCCGACATCCGAAATGTATCTGGCGGAGAGAGTGGGATTCGAACCCACGGTACCAGTGAGGTACGACGGTTTTCAAGACCGTTCCGTTATGACCACTTCGGTATCTCTCCTCAAATGTGCGTTGATATGGTAACATAAGCACGGCGGATTGTCAATAGTTTTTCTTTGAAAATGGTTTTTACACCCCTTGTGCCTGCGTTTTCGGGTTTGTCATACTAATCCATCCTGTAGTTTTTCCCACGGCGTACCGTCGTGTCGGCAAGAGCGGGTGCTCTTACCCTACACATTTCGTAAAAATCAAACCTTCTTTTCCAAAAACACATTATTCTCCGCAAAAATCGGGAGAGCTAAAGCTCTCCCGATTGCTTTTTCCCGGGAATATTGCGAATAACCGATTATTTACCGGAAATTATTCGTCCTTTTTCAGAATTCCGATTCCCAAATCGCACAGCTGACCCTCGTCAACGGCGGAGGGGCACTCCGTCATGGGCTCGCTGGCATCCTTCACCTTGGGGAAGGCGATAACATCGCGCAGGGATTCGCACTCCAGCATCTGCATTACCAAACGGTCAAGGCCGATGCCCATGCCGCCGTGAGGAGGAGCGCCGTATTTGAAGGCATTCATCAGGAAGCCGAACTTCATGTTGGCCTCCTCGTCGGAGAGACCCAGAAGCTCGAACATTCTCTTCTGCAGGTCGGGGTCGGTAATACGGATGGAGCCGGAGCAAAGCTCAATGCCGTTGAGCACAAGGTCGTAGGCCTTGGCGCGCACCTTCGCCTTGTCGGTTTCCAGATATTCAAGGCACTCATCCATGGGGGAGGTGAAAGGATGGTGCATGGCCACAAACTGGCCCAAATCCTCATCCCACTCGAAGAAGGGGAACTCGGTAATCCAGAGCAGGTTGTATTGACCCTTGGGGATAATATCCAGTTTTCTTGCCACATCCTGACGCAATGCACCCAGCACGGGCAGCACCACGGAGTTCTTCACATCGCCCACAATCAGGATAACATCGCCGTTCTCGGCGCCGGTTTTGGCGATGATGGCCTTCATCTCATCCTCGGTCATGAATTTGGCAAAGGAGGAGGCAACGGTGCCGTCGGCGGCGATTCTGGCCCAGGCAAGGCCCTTGGCGCCGATGCCGCGCACCATCTCGGTGAGCTTATCAATCTCTTTACGGGTCAGGGTATCATAGGCGTTCTTGGCGGTGATGGCACGCACACTGCCGCCGCCCTCAATGGCGGAGGTAAACACGCCGAAGCCGCAGCCCTTCACGTTGTCGGAAAGGTGAACAATCTCCATGGCGTAGCGGGTATCGGGCTTGTCGGAGCCGAAGCGGTCCATGGCCTCGCGGTAAGTCAGGCGAGGCAGGGGAAGGGTAACATCCACACCCAGAGCTTCTTTGAACACGCGCTTCATGAAGCCTTCACCGATTGCCAGCACATCCTCCACATCCACAAAGGACATTTCGATATCAATCTGGGTGAATTCGGGCTGACGGTCAGCTCTTAAATCCTCGTCGCGGAAGCAGCGGGCAATCTGCATGTAGCGGTCAAAGCCCGCCACCATGGAAAGCTGCTTGTAAAGCTGAGGGGACTGGGGCAGCGCATAGAAGGTGCCCTGATGAATACGGCTGGGCACCAAAAAGTCACGGGCACCCTCGGGAGTGGACTTGATGAGCATGGGGGTTTCCAGCTCAATAAAGCCGTTCTCGTCAAAGTAGTCGCGGGTGATTTTGGTGATTTTGTGGCGCATGAAGATATTCTTCTGCAGCTCGGGGCGGCGAAGGTCAAGGTAACGGTATTTCAGGCGGGTCAGCTCGGAGGTCTGGCAGCCGTCAATAATCTCGAAGGGGGTGGTTTCGCTCTTGGCAATCAGACGAAGGTCCTTCACTTCAATCTCAATGTCGCCGGTGGGGATATCGGCGTTTTTGGCGCTTCTCTCTCTCACAACGCCCTGCGCCATCACAACATACTCACTGCGGGCGGAGGCGGCCTTCTCAAAAATCTCTTTCTCGGTAGCCTCGTCAAAAGCCAGCTGCACAATGCCGCTTCTGTCGCGCAAATCAATAAAAATCAATGCGCCAAGGTCGCGTCTGCGCTGCACCCAGCCTGCCACGGTCACGGTTTTGCCGATGTCGGCGGCTCGCAGGTCACCGCAGTAGGCGGTTCTCTTTAATCCTGTCATTCTGTCCATTTTTCAATCATCCTTTCAACAGTGATGAAATATCAATATTATTCAAATCTATATCGCCGTCCACACAGTCGCACAGGGCATGGGCTTCATCCTGCACCAACATCTGCATGAAGGTGTCGTCAAAATCGGCCAGAGCCAGCTCTATGCTGCTGCCGTCGGCCATTTTCTTCACGGTAATCTTGCCCTCGGCCAGCTCGTTATCGCCCAGCACCACGGTGTATGCGGCGCCCAGCTTGTCGGCAAATTTCATCTGTGCCTTTACGGAACGGCCCGCCACATCAAACTGCGCGCTGATGCCTGCGCCCCGCAAATCGCTGCACAGCTTGGCAGCGGCATAGGAGGCCTGCTCGCCCATGGGGGCAATATAGATATCACAGCGCTCCTGCTCGGGAATCTCGATGCCCTGCGCCTCCAGCAGCATCAGCATTCTGCCGATGCCGAGGCCAAAGCCAAGGGAGGGAGTATGAGTGCCGCCCAATTCCTCAATCAAACCGTCATAACGGCCGCCGCCGCACACTGTGCCCTGCGCACCGATGGAGGTGGAAACAAATTCAAACACGGTTCTGGTGTAGTAATCCAGCCCGCGCACGATGCGGGGATTCACCGTGTAGGGAATCTCCATAGCATCCAGATACTTTTTCACCTGCTCAAAGTGAGCGCGGCAATCGTCACAGATATAGTCAAGCACCACGGGGGCATCCTTGCCGATATCGGAGCAAATGGGGCTTTTGCAATCCAGAATACGCATGGGATTGCGGTCCAGACGCTCCTGACAGGTGGGGCAAAGCTCCTCTTTACGGGCACTGAAGTATTCTTTTAATGCGGCATGGTAGTTTTTGCGGCACTCTGGGCAGCCGATGGAATTGAGCTCCAGCTGCAGCCCCTCCACGCCGAAAAAGGCGAAGATTTCGCCGGCAAGGGAGATTACCTCCGCATCGGCAGCGGGAGAAGCGGTGCCCAGCACCTCCACGCCGAACTGGTCAAATTCACGCCAGCGGCCCGCCTGAGGCTTCTCATAACGGTAGCAGTTGATGTGATAGCACATTTTCTGAGGCAATGCCTCATTGAACAGGCCGTGCTCCAAAAACGCACGGGCTGCGCCCGCCGTGCCCTCGGGGCGCAGGGTTACGGAACGGCCGCCCTTGTCGTCAAAGGTATACATTTCCTTCTGAACCACATCGGTGGTGCCGCCCACGCCGCGCTGAAACAGCTCGGTGTGTTCAAAAACAGGCGTCCTGATTTCTTTGAATCCGAATTTGGACGCTATATCAAATAATGTCGATTCCACAAACCGACGCTTGCCGCTGACGGAGGGCAGAATATCCTGCGTGCCCTTCACGGCCTTGGTTAACAGAGCCATAATTATCATCCTAACCTTTCGGTCTCAATTTTCGCATAATAAGGGAAGTATTTTCGGCTCCCCACAACGCTTTACGGGTTATTTTTGGTTTTTGGGGTTGACGATATCACGCCAGTCCAGATCGCCCCGTGCCAAAGAGTGAATCAGAGCCTCTGCCGTGGCAATGTTGGTGGCAACGGGAATGTTGTGAACATCGCAGAGGCGAAGCAGGGAGGCCTCGTTGGGTTCATGGGGCTTTGCGGTGAGCGGGTCCCTAAAATAGAGCAAAAGGTCAATCTCGTTGCAGGCAATGCTGGAGCCGATTTGCTGGTCGCCGCCCTGCGCGCCGCTTAAAAAACGCTGAATCGTCAGGCCGGTTGCCTCCGCCACTATTTTGCCGGTGGTGCCCGTTGCGCAAAGGTTGTGGTGGCTGAGAATGCCGCAATACGCTATGCAGAATTGAGCCATCAGTTCCTTTTTGGCATCGTGAGCAATCAATGCAATATTCATAAATCCTTGCCTCCTTAACTATGGAATGAGGGTGTGCGGCCGCTTTTCGGGAAAGGGCTTTGTCCCCCGCCCCGCGGCCGCAGGCCTCGCTGTATTTGTTTCTCCCAAAACCTTTTGCGGTTATTCCTCCTCGTTCCCGGCGGGTTCTTCTGCCGGTGCCTCGGAGGGTTCGCCCTCGTCCTCTTCGTCCTCGGGCATCACGGTTTCCTCGTCATCCTCATCCACCTTGGGCAGGGTGGTTGCCATAATAATCTTTTCATCCTCGCCCAGACGCATCACGCGAACGCCCTTGGAATCGCGGCCTGCGGTTTCGCGGATATCGCTGATGTGAATGCGGATAATGATGCCGCCGGAGGAAATGAGAATCAGGTCATCCTCATCATCCACCACTTCAATATAGGCCACGCGGCCGTACTTATTGACGTCGTAGTTCTTGCGGCCCTGACCGCCTCTGCCCTGCAGGGGGTAATTATCCACCGAGCAGCGCTTGCCGTTGCCGATTTCGCTGACGGTAAGCACGGTTTTGCCGGGCGTGAGCACATCCATGCCCACTACGATATCGTCTTCCTTCAGTTCGATTGCCTTCACGCCGCGAGCGGTTCTGCCGATGGGTCTGGCATCGTTCTCGTTAAAGCGGATGCTCTTGCCGTTGCGGGTGGCAATAAGCAAATCGTCATCGCCGGTGGTGTGCTTGACCCAGGCCAGCTCATCGTCGTCATCCAGCGTGATGGCATACACACCGCTCTTGCGCACATTGCGGTAGGCATCCAGATCCGTTCTCTTGATAACGCCCCTGCGGGTCACCATGCAGAGGTAGCCGGTTTCATCCAGCTCGGGAATACGAATCATGGTGGAAACCTTTTCTTCCTTCTCAATGGGAAGAATGTTGACAATATTCATGCCCTTGCCCGTGCGGGAGCCCTCGGGAATCTCGTAGCCCTTGATGCGGTAGGTTCTGCCGCGGGTGGTAAAGAACATGATGTAATCGTGGGTGGAGCAGGTGAACATGGTCTTCACCGCATCCTCCTCGCGGGCGGTCAGGCCTTTGATTCCTTTGCCGCCCTTGTGCTGAACATTATATTCGGTTACGGGCACACGCTTGATGTAGCCCATATCGGTAAGGGTGAATACGCAGTCCTCACGGGTAATCAGGTCTTCCATATCCACCTCGCCGCTCACATCCTGAATCTCGGTGCGGCGTTCGTCACCGAATTTGTCACGAATGGCGATAAGCTCCTGCTTAAGCACATCCTTCAGCATGGCCTCATCCTCCAGCAGCTGACGGTAGTAGGCAATCTTGACCTCCAGTTCCTTCAGCTCTGCCTCCAGCTTTTCACGGTCAAGACCCTGCAAAGCCTTCAGGCGCATGTCCAGAATGGCCTGTGCCTGCACCTCATCCAGACCGAAGCGCTCCATCAAGCGCTCACGGGCATCGTCATAACTGGAGCGGATGATACGGATGACTTCGTCAATGTTATCCTGCGCAATTACCAGACCCTCCAACAGGTGGGCTCTCTCCTGCGCTTTCTTCAGGTCGTAGCGGGTTCTGCGGCGAATCACATCTTCCTGAAAATCAAGGTACTCATCCAGAATGTGACGAAGGGAGAATATTTTGGGCTGCTTCTGATTATCGGTCAGCGCCAGCATAATGATGCCGAAGGTGGACTGCATGGGGGTTTGCGCATACAGTTTATTGAGCACCACCTGTGCGTTGGCGTCTCTCTTGAGTTCAATGACGATACGCATGCCGTTGCGGTCGGTTTCGTCACGCAGGTCGGAGATACCCTCAATGCGTTTATCCTTGACCTGATCGGCAATAATTTTAATCAGCGCACGCTTTTTCACCATGTAGGGGATTTCCGTCACGATGATGCGGGTGCGGTTGTCGCGGCCGTATTCCACAAACTCGGTGCGGGCGCGCACAATCACCTTACCGCGGCCCGTGGCATAGGCCTGACGGATGCCGGCGCGGCCCATGATGATGCCTCTGGTGGGGAAATCGGGGCCCTTCACGTGCTCCATCAAATCCTCAAGGGTGGCATCGGGGTTTTCCAGCACGCACACGGCGGCATTGATGACCTCGGTCAGGTTATGGGGCGGAATGCTGGTGGCCATGCCCACAGCCACGCCCTGAGAGCCGTTAACAAGCAGATTGGGAAAACGGGAGGGCAGCACGCGGGGTTCCTTGCGGCTCTCATCAAAGTTCGGGTCCCAATCCACCGTATCTTTATTGATATCCTTGAGCATTTCATCGCTGATTTTGCTCATTCTGGCCTCGGTGTAACGGTAGGCGGCAGGGGGGTCGCCGTCAACGGAACCGAAGTTGCCGTGGCCCTCTACCAGCATGTAGCGCATGGAGAAATCCTGTGCCAGACGCACCATGGCGTCATAAACGGAGGCGTCACCGTGGGGATGGTAACGGCCCAGCACGTCGCCCACGCAGGAGGGGGATTTTTTGAATGGCTTGTCGGCAGGCAGGCCGTCCTCATACATGGCGTACAGAATGCGGCGGTGCACGGGCTTCAGACCGTCACGCACATCGGGCAGCGCACGGCCCACGATAACGGACATGGCGTATTCGATATAGCTGGATTCCATTTCGCCGACCAGCTCGGATTCGGTGATTTTCTGCTCGGGGAACATGATGTCCTCGGGCTTGTAATCTCTGTTATGTGCCATTTTCCGTCACCTCCTTATATATCCAGGTTCACAACGTATTTTGCGTTCTTTTCAATCCACTCACGGCGGGGCTCAACCTCGTCACCCATCAGCACGTTGAAAATCTGATCGGCAGCGGCGGCATCCTCCAGCGTTACCCGGCGCAGGGTGCGGCGCTCGGGGTCCATGGTGGTTTCCCACAGCTCGTGGGGGTCCATTTCACCAAGGCCTTTGAAGCGGCTGATATCCACCTTCACATTGGGGTTATCCCCGCGCATTTCGGCGGAGATACGGTCGCGCTCCTCGTCGGAGTAGGCCACGCGGGTGGTTTTGCCGCGCACCAGTTTGTAAAGAGGAGGCACGGCGGAGTATACATAGCCGTTATCAATCAGCGGCCTCATGTAGCGGAAGAAGAAAGTCAGAAGCAGTGTTCTGATATGGGCACCGTCCACATCGGCATCGCTCATAATCACGATTTTGTGGTAACGGAGCTTTTCAATATTGAATTCATCCCCGATTCCGGCACCGAGGGCCACAATCATGGGGTAGAGCTTATCGTTGCCGTAGATTTTATCGGCACGGGCTTTTTCCACGTTCAGCATTTTACCCCACATGGCAAGAATTGCCTGGAAGCGGGAGTCACGGCCCTGAATGGCGGAGCCGGCAGCGGAATCGCCCTCTACGATGTAAAGCTCGCAAAGGCTGGGGTCTCTCTCGTTGCAGTCCTGCAGCTTTTCGGGCATCTGGCCGGATTCCAGACCGGTTTTGCGGCGCACGGATTCGCGGGCCTTGCGGGCTGCCTCACGGGCACGGTTGGCGGTAAGGGCTTTGTCCAGAATGGCCTTGCCCACGCCGGGGTTCTCTTCAAGATATTGCTCCAAAGCATCGGCCACCACGGAGTTGACAAGGGTTCTTGCCTCCACATTGCCGAGCTTGGCTTTGGTCTGGCCCTCAAACTGGGCGTTGGTCAACTTTACGGAAATCACGCAGCTGATGCCTTCACGGCAATCCTCACCGCTGACCTTATCGTCACCCTTCAGGATGTTCATCTTTTTGCCGTAGCGGTTCAATGCCACGGTCAGGGCGCGTTTGAAGCCATCCTCGTGCATGCCGCCCTCGGGGGTGCGCACATTGTTGGCAAAGGAATAAATCACTTCATTGTAGGTGTCGGTATACTGCAGGGCGATTTCGGCAATCACATCGTCCTTTTTGCCGCTCATGTAGATAACATCCTCATGAACGGGCACCTTGCTGGCATTGATGAATTTAACGAATTCACGAATACCGCCGGCGTAGCAAAGCACATCCTTCCGCTCCGCCTCGGGCAGGTCGGCGGATTCCTCGCGGCGGTCCTCAATAGTGATTTTCAGGCCGCCGTTGAGGAAGGCTTCCTCACGCATACGCTTGTGCAGCACTTCATAGTCATATACCGTGGTTTCGGTGAACATGATGGGGTCGGGCTTAAAGCGCACCACGGTGCCGGTGTGGTCGGTGTCACCGACCACGGTCATGGGCTCGGTAATCTGACCGCGGGCAAACTTCATGCGGTGAATTTTGCCGTCCTTGTGCACGTTGACCTCCAACCACTCGGACAGGGCATTAACAACGGAGGCACCCACGCCGTGAAGGCCGCCTGCCACCTTGTATCCGCCGCCGCCGAACTTACCGCCGGCGTGCAGCACGGTGAACACGACCTCAAGGGCGCTTTTGCCCGTCTGCTCCTGAATATCCACGGGAATACCGCGGCCGTTATCGGTAACGGAGATGATGTTGCCGGGCTCAATGGCAACCTCAATGTGGGTGCAGTAGCCTGCCAGCGCCTCGTCAATGGAGTTATCCACGATTTCGTACACCAGATGGTGCAGGCGGGAGGTGCTGGTGGAGCCGATATACATACCGGGCCTTTTGCGCACGGCCTCCAGACCCTCCAGCACCTGAATCTGACTGGCGTCATAATTCTCGGTAACCGAGGTGTCCACATTCTCTATGCTTTCGTAATTTTCCACAAGGTCTTTGTTTTCGTTATCCAAAATACATACCTCCACTTACTGTCCTATGCGGCTCCCCATGGGGGTCTTCTTTTTCTTCTTTTTGGGCTTGTACTTGGGGGGATTCTCCAGGCGCATGCGGGCGCTCTGACTTTTCGCCAGATATTTGTTCACCTGCACCACGGGAGAAAGCATCTCGCTGCAAATATAATCCACGCTGTTGGCCAGCAGTGTTTCGTCGTTATTCATAGCACCCAGAACGGTAACAACAATCAGGCTTTGGGTATCGCCCGTGCCGTCCAGATACATCTCGTTAAACAGGGTGAACATCTTTTTCATCTCGTCGGGCTTATTGCGGCGAATCACATCCAGCACCACGGCGTTGCCGTGCTCAAGGAAGAATTCCTCCGCCAGCAGCTCCCCGTATTTCTCGAAGTTCTCTTTGTAAGCCTCCTTGGTCTGGGGGAACAGGGAGGTGAAGCGGCTCACCAGCGTGACGGCATCGTAGGAGCAGCCGCCGTTTTCCACCTTGCTGCGGGAAACGGTCTGGGGCATCTTGGCCTTCTTCAGCTTCTGGTTGGCATTTTTTCCGAAGCGCTCCGATACGGAGTCGTTGATTTCGTTAACAAGGTAGCGAATCTGCTTGTCGTCGGTGTCCTCCGGGTCAAGCATCATCAGGGAGATGGGGGCGTAGTCGCCGTCGCTGATTTCGCCCTCTTTCAAAGCGCCGGTCACGGAGAGCTTTTTGTCGAAGTATTCCATCTTCAGGGCACGGTTGTCACCCTTGTAGCAAACGGTGACCTTCTCCCCTTCGCAAACGGCGGGCAGCTGCCCTTTCACGGTGCCGGCAGGCACCACGGCGCTGAATCCGCACTGAGCCAGAGAAGGCTCCAGACCGTTGTGGACCCTGTTGAGAATTTCGATAATATCAGCCATAGGAAAAACCTCGCAATCGTACAAATTAATTTCCGTTTTATTATACCATACTTTATGTAATATTTATTCTATAAGAGAATATTATATATTTTATTTTATAACCTCTATATATAAGCCGTCACATTTGACACACAAAGTAATTGACGAACCACGGGCAATATGATATGATATTATGAATTATTTTCGGATAAGACCTTTTCTGGAGGTAAA
>JAZRWZ010000057.1:0-10282 GCA_045599985.1 Acutalibacteraceae bacterium
CACCCTGACCGTGAGTGGATTTTTCACCAATCTGAATCTTGTGGGTGGCTTTGGAGTGAATGAGTACCTGCTTGTCCGTATTCACGGCAATAAACTCGGCACCCAGCACGCCGGAGGCAACCATGCGGTTAACAGCGTTTCCGCCGCCGCCGCCTACGCCGATGACTTTAATCTGAACAGTGCTTTCATAATCGTTATCAATTTCAAATGCCATTATAAATGACCTCCTATCTCGAAAATTCAGGACAGTATTAAACAGAGTTATTTTAGCACGGAAATGCCGAAATTACAAGAAGAAATTGTAATTTTATCGCTCTGTTGTGCCGGATATTGATAAAAAACAGGACTGCCGCATCCAATGGCAGTCCTGTTTGTATGTGTGCTGTGTTTTAACCGACCTCGTCCTCATCGGCTTCATAAGAGCGGGTGTTGCTTTCGGTATCCTCGTCGCTGCCGTCCTCATCGCCGCTGTAATCATCTTCACCTCCGCCGTTTTCATCCTCATCGGAGGAATCCTCCTCATCCTCGTCGGAGCGATCGTTTTCCTCCTCATCTTCATCGGCGTTTTCACCGTCTTCCCCGTCTGTTTCCTCCGTCTCTTCGGGTTCGGGCAATTCACCGGGCATCAGGTAGGAGAAGGCATCGGGCTTGAAGTAGGCTTTTTGGGTGATGGTCAGGTTCATGGTGCCGAACTGCTTCGGGTTGATACCGTTTTCCTCCCGAAGCACCTTGGCGGCCAGATTGATTTTTTGGGGAATATCGGATAAGGCCCCCAGCCGCAGCAGGATTCTGCCCTCATAAACCAGCTGAATATCGGCAAGGCTGCGCAAATCTATGGCGGTGATGCCGCTGATTTTTTCGGCTCTGACAGCCGAGGTAATGCGCTTGAGCACATTGAGTACCGTGTCGGTTGTTTCTTTGGCATCCTTATCATCGGCTTTTTTCGACGGTGCCGCAAAAGAAAGCGCTTCTCCCGCATCTTTGGAAACGGGGGCGGGGCACCGTATTACGGCGGCACCCTTGGGGCAGACGGCCGATGTTTTGAGGATATTCAATTCCCGGTCAAGCAGCAGGTAGGTTTTGTCGCTGTCCAGATACACGGCGTAATCCTCGGTGGCCTTTGTCAGTTCAAGAACCAGCGTTCCCGGCAGCTTTTTGGTAACATTGACTTTCAGCACATAGGGAAGGCTGTTTTCAATGCTTTCGGCAATCTTTTCACCGTCGGCAGTAACCAGATTTTTGCCGATTGCCGTGCCGGAAACGGAGATAATCTCCTTTTCGGAATAGGGGACATTCCCCTCAACTTTGATGTTTTTAACGCGGAACGCGGTCAGAATGATGATGGGGGAAATAATGACGATAATACCCAGAGCAAGCAGTGTAAAAAACAGGAAAACACGGAATTTTCTTTTGCGCTGCAGCCTCTTTTTGCGGGCTTCGTATTCTGCGCGAGTCATGGGGCGGCGTTCGCCGTCACGGTTGTAACTGTCACTCATATGCATGGGCGGCTTCCGCTTAAAAGCCGCATTCCGTCCTTTCCCGTATATTCAAAACGGTATGGCTCTGACACCGTCTTTTTGTTGATGTTTCCATAAAAACGCTTATAGTATGCAAAACTTATGCACGTGTGATATCCGCCCCCAGAGCGGTAAGGGATTGCTGAAAATTCTCGCACCCTCTGTCTATGTGGTGCAGGCCCGAAACGGTGCTTTGCCCTTCGGCTGCCAGCGCCATCAGAACCAAGGCGGCACCGCCGCGCAAATCCGGGGCTTCTGCCCGGGCACCGTACAGGCGGTTAACGCCCTCTATGATGGCCACGGCGTTGTTTTCCGTTTCTATGGCGGCACCGAACCGGCGCATGGCATCCACGTGCAAAAACCGGTTTTCAAACACCCTTTCCGTCACAACGGTTACCCCATGGGCCACGGCGCTCACAGCCATAAACAGGGGCTGGCAATCGGTGGGAAAGGCGGGGTAGGGGCCGGTGCGGATGACACCCATGCTCTGTAAACGGCGGGGTGCTTTGATAAATAACGAATCGCTGCCTGTACGAATGCGGCAGCCGGCTTTTTCAAGATAGGGTAAAACCGGGGAGAGATGCAGGGGATTCACCCCGCGCAGCAGGGCAGAGCCCCCGGTTACCGCCGCGGCGGCGGCATAGGTCAGGGCCATGATGCGGTCGGGAATCACGGTGTGGGTGCACCCCGAAAGGGATGCAACACCTTCAACAATAACCGTTCTTTCACCCGCCCCGTGAATGCGGGCACCGCACCGGTTCAGGTAACGGGCCAGGTCTTCGATTTCCGGCTCCCGTGCGGCATTGTCAATCACGGTTTTTCCTTTGGCGGTCACGGCGGCCAGAAGCGCGTTTTCGGTGGCTCCCACGCTTGGGTAGGGCAGGGTGATATCCGCCCCGTGCAGGCCGTCGGGTGCCGTACAGTGCAGACGCTCGCCATTTTCACATTCCACCACGGCTCCCATTTCTTCCAGAAGGGCAAGGTGGTAGTCAATGGGGCGGGAACCGATGCCGCAGCCGCCGGGAAAACTGACCGAGGCTTCACCGAAACGGGCCAGCATGGCGCCTAAAAAGATGACGGAGGAGCGCAGTGCACCCATCAGCTCCTGAGGAATGGGGCAGGGATGCACGGCGGCAGTATCCACCGTAAGAGTGTGATTGCTGAAAGAGATGCGGCACCCGAGCAGCCCGGCAATGCGGATTTCCGCCTGAATATCGGTTAATTCGGGCACATTGCAGAGGGTAGAGGTGCCGTTGGTGAGCAGGGTGGCGGCCAGAATGGGCAAGGCGCTGTTTTTGGAGCCCTGCACGGTAAGGTCACCGCTCAACATATGATTGCCGTTGATAATATACTTTTCCATATTCCGTACCCCCTGCATATAAAAAGGCGGCAGGCACATGGCCTGCACCGCTCTTTTTCATAGTATGGGGTAAGAATAAGAATGTGACGGAAAAATCAGGGAAGAATGGCGCACAGCTCCTTGAAAATACGCTCGGAGGCATCGGTAACGGCCATGGCCTTTGCGTTCTTTCCGATTTCCGCTAATTTTTCGGGATTACTTAACAAATCGTTGACGGCTTCGGTCAGGGTGGCGGGGGTCAGGTTCTTTTCCTCCAGAATCACGGCGGCGCCGCGGTTCACCAGAGCCATGGCGTTGTGATACTGGTGATTCTCCGCCACATAGGGGGAGGGAATCAGTATGGAGGGCTTGCCCAAAGCCTGAATTTCGCTGATACTGCTGGCACCGGCGCGGCAGATGACCACATCGGCGGCGGGCAGACATTTGGGAACATCAATGTATTCTTCAATCTTAATCTGAGGATTCTCGCTGAGCTTCACGCCCGCTTCCTCCAGCTTGCCGGTGAACCATGTGCCGCCTTTGCCTGTGGCGTGCAGGTACCAGCGGTCTTTAGCGGAGTATGTATCTTTTATCATGCCCAGCACGGCGTCGTTCACGGGCTTGGCACCCAGACTGCCGCCCATGGAGAGCACAAGGGGTTTGTCATCAAGGCCCAGCTCAAAACGGGAAAGGTCGCGGTTGGCTTTTAAAATATCGCCCCGGATGGGAAGACCCGTTACAACGGGCTTGTTTTTGCATTTCATGTATTTTTCGGCTTCGGGAGCGGTCAGCATGACGCGGTCAACCTTGCCTGCCAGAGCTTTGTTGGTAACGCCGGGGAAGGCGTTTTGCTCATGAACGGCAGTGGGAATTCCCATTTTGGCCGCGGTGCGCAGCACGGGGCCGCTCACATAGCCGCCGAATCCGATGACCAGATCGGGCTTGTAATCCCGGATGATTTTTTTGGACTGACGCATGGACTTGAACAGATAAAGAAGGGTTTTGAGGTTATGGATGATGGCGTCGGGAGCAAAGCTGCGGCGAAAACCGCTGATAACGATGGTGCGCAGTTCAAATCCCGCCTGAGGCACAAGGGTGGCCTCCATCTTATCCTTTGTGCCCACATACACCACCTGTGCGCCCGGGCAATTATCACGGATATAACCGCCCACGGCAAGGGCGGGGTTGATATGGCCGCCGGTGCCGCCGGCAGCAATCAATACTTTTTTTCCGTCAAGCTTTGTCATTTGAGATTACCCCTTCATCGGTTTTGTAGTGTCGCGGGAAACGGAGAGAACCAGCCCTACCTCGGCCAAAAGCGTAAACATGGCTGTGCCGCCGTAACTGAAGAAGGGGAGGCTGATGCCCGTGTTGGGCACGGTGGCGGTTACAACCGCCATATTCAAAGCGGCTTCCAATCCAATCTGGAAGCATATGCCCATTGCCACAAGGGAACCGTAGCGGTTTTTGGAACGCAGGGCAATCTGGAATCCTCTTGCCACGAAAAGGATGAATATAATCATAATGATGATGGCACGGATATAGCCGAGCTCTTCGCTGACAATGGCAAAGACAAAGTCGTTCTGAGGCTCGGGCAGATAAAGGTGCTTTTGCTTGGAATTGCCGAAGCCCAGACCGAACAGCCCGCCGGAGCCGATGGCATACAGGGACTGGGTAATCTGCCAGCCATTATTCAAAAGCTCCTCATTGGTTAATTCCTGATTGGTAATCAGCTTTTTCCAAATATCAATGCGGCCTTCCGCATAATCCTTCAGCAAACCGCTTTCTACCGCAAAAAACGCCAGAACGGCAACGGCAGTGAGGCCCAGAATGTACGTTTTGTTTTTGGCACCGCCCAGGTAAGTCATCGAAACGCCGAGGCAGAACATGATGACGGTGCAGGAAAGGTGGTTTTCCAACAGAATCAGCACGCACACAACGGCAACCATGAACAGGGTGGGAATAATGGCCCACCATTCCTTTTCAATCAATGCCTTGCGTTTGGTTAAACTCCATGCGCAATACATAATCAGGCCGATTTTGGCAAACTCCGACGGCTGGAAGGAGGGCAGACCGGGCAAATCGACCCAGCGGTAGAATTCGTCCTTGCCCGTGTGGGCGGGAAAAACAAAAACAAGGGCCAGCAGAATCAGACAAAAAATGAAGTAGACGTTGGTGAGGCCCTCAAACACCTCAATTTTAATACGGGAAAACAGGAACATTACCACCAGACCCGCTATGACAAAGCCCAACTGCTTTTTGAAGTAGTAGTAAGGGTCGCCGCCGGTGGAAATCGTACCTGCATCATAAAGAGCGTTGACATAGCTTGCCGAGAACATCATGATAAGTCCCGTGGCAAGCAGAATCACCAGCAGCACAAGGAAAAAGATGTCGTAGCCGCCATGGTTGATATATTTTTTCAGGTTGCGGAATGATTCTTTTCTGAAAAAGCCGAAATAATATCTTCGCAGTGTTCCCAGAAAATCAAAAAAAGCGTCGGAACGGCGGTTCACGGTATCCCTCCTTACGGTTTATGATGATTGGTTGGATGACAGAATAATATGGGGCGAAAATCAGCCGGCATAGCCGCCCAAACGCATCAGCAGATAACCGAGAACACCGCCGATGACATTTACGGTGCAGAATACAGCCACGATTTTCTTTTCGTTCCATCCGCTCATTTCGAAATGATGATGGATGGGAGCCATTTTGAAAATACGCTTGCCGTGAGTCAACTTGAAATAACCGATCTGAATCACATCGGAAGCGCCCTCAATCACATAGATGAGGCCGGTAAACAGCAGAATCAGGGGGCAATCCACGGCGTAGGCCAGTGCAACCACCATGCCGCCCAGGAAAAGGGAGCCGGTATCACCCATGAACACCTTGGCGGGGTTGTGGTTCCAGACCAAAAAGCCGAGGCAGGCACCGCCCAGAGCGGCAGCCATCATGGTGAAGCCGAACAGATTGCGCAAAGCGGCAATGGCCGCCATGGCAACGGCAAAGGTGAAGGTGACACTGGTGCAAAGGCCGTCTATGCCATCGGTGAAGTTAACGGCGTTGATGGCGGCGTACATGACGCAGATGCCCAAAATCCAGTAGAAAAAGCCAAGGTTAACGGTACCCAGAAAGGGGATGAACATGGAGGTGTCATGATGACGCCCGATATATATGGTTGCCAGATACGCCACACATATGAGAAGCTGAACCACGGTTTTTTGACGGATGGTAAGACCGAGGTTGCGCTTTTTAACAACTTTAATATAGTCATCCGCAAAGCCCACAATGCCGAAGGCGATGGCCATAAGCAGGCCGCCCCAGAATTTGGCTTTCAGCTCGGAGGCCAGCAGCTCATTGCCGGCGGCGGTAAGATTGCCGCCCAACAGTTTATCGGTAATCACCGTTACGGCAACGGCCAACACGGTGCCTGCAATAAACATGATGCCGCCCATGGTGGGGGTACCCTGCTTGCTCTTGTGCCATACGGGGCCGTCATCCAAAATGGTCTGGCCGAATTTCAGGCGGCGCAGCCAGGGAATGACAGCAAAGCCGAGAACGGCGGTAACGGCAAGGCCCGCGAGAGCCGCTAAAATGAGTGCCGGAATAGTTTTCATTTTTTTCAGTCCTTTCTGGTCCGGTCAGCAACCGGCATCCAATGCTTCGTAAAGCGCATGGATAACATCCTCAAGTTTCATGGCGCGGCTGGCCTTGAAAAGCAGGGCGTCGCCCTCCTTTGCAAGGGCAATCACGGTTTTTATCAAGGCTTTCTTATCGGTGAAGTGGCGGCAGTCGGCAATGCCGTTTTCGGAGCCTGCCCGGCCGGTGAGGGCGGAATCCTCGCCGTAGGTCAGCAGAATGTCCACGCCTTTTTCGGCGGCGGCACGGCCCACCTCGGCGTGAGCCTCTTTGCTGATGGGGCCCAGCTCCTTCATATCGCCCAAAACGGCAATGCGGCGGGCGGCAGCGGTATTCTGCAGCACATCCAGCGCCGCTTTCTGGGAGGCGGGGCTGGCGTTGTAGCAATCCTCAATCACGGTAAGGCCGGCTTTGTAAGTCACTTTCTGGCGCATGCCGGAGGGAACATAGCCGGTCAGGGAATGGGCGGCATCCTCGGCGGAGATGCCCATGACAATGCCCACGCTGATGGCTGCCAGCGCATCGTAGATGTTGTGGCGGCCGGCCAAGGGCAAATCCACACGCTCGGAGCCGCCGCCGAATTTGGCGGTGAAGGCGGTGGAGGTGCTCCCTATTTCAATATCCAGAGCCTTGGTATTGCATTCGGGATTTTCGATGCCGAAGTAAATGATGGGGTGGGGATTATCCTGCAGGGTGGTGAGCAAGTCATCGTCACCGTTCAGAATAAGGGGAGCACTTTCCTTCATGCTCTCGGTGATTTCCAGCTTGGCTTTCAGGATGCCCTCCCGGGAGCCTAACTTTTCGATATGGGAAACACCGATGTTGGTAATAATGGCAATGCTGGGCTTTACGGCGGCTGTAATACGGCTGATTTCACCGAATCCGCTCATGCCCATTTCAATAACGGCGGCCTCATAGCTGCTGTCCAGACGGAACAGGGTGAGGGGTACACCGATTTCGTTATTCAGGTTGCCTTCGTTCTTTAATGTTTTGAAGCGGGAGGACAGCACCACATGGGTCATATCCTTGGTAGTGGTTTTGCCAACGCTGCCCGTAATACCGACCACGGGAATATGGAATTTGCGGCGGTAATGGCCTGCCAAATCCAGCAGCGCCTGCCTTGTACTTTTGACCAGAAGCTGGCGGTCACCCAAACCGCAATCCTTCTGGCACACAACGGCAACAGCACCGTTTTCCAATGCCTTGGCGGCAAAATCGTGGCCGTCAAAACGGTCACCCGCCAATGCGATGAACAGGCAGCCCTCCGTGATATTTCTTGTATCTGTGGACACCTCGTTGAAGCTCGCATCCAGAGAGGTAACGGCTCCCATGGCGGCGGCGGCTTCTTTGATGGTCATTCTTTCCATATCAGCACCCCGATGCTTCTAAAATCTCTTTCACAATTTCACGCTCATCGTAATGAATCTTGCCGGTATTCAAAATCTGGTAGGTTTCGTGGCCCTTGCCGGCCAGCACAATCACATCGCCCGCTCTGGCTTTGGCCAGGGCAAGGGCAGTGGCTTTTTTACGGTCCGGCTCCACATAACGGCGGCCGGAGGTGATGCCCTCCATAATATCGGCGATGATGGCCTCCGGGTCCTCACTTCTGGGGTTATCCGATGTGACAATACAGATATCGGAGAGACGGGAAGCAATGCTGCCCATGAGGGGGCGTTTTGTTTTATCGCGGTCTCCGCCGCAGCCAAACAGGCAAATCAGACGGCCCTCGGTCACTTCGCGCAGGCCGGTGAGCACATTTTCCAATCCGTCGGGGGTGTGGGCGTAGTCGATGATGACGGTGTAATCCGTGCCGGTGGGAACCACTTCCATGCGCCCCTTTACACCGCTGCATTTTGCAAGGCCGTCCAGAACCGTTTCAAACTCCAACCCCAGCTCCACCGCGGTAACGGCGGCAGCCATGGAGTTGTATACGGAGAACATACCGGGCACGCCGAAATGCACGCGGCCGATACGGGCATCGCCCACAAGCTCGTATTCCACGCAGCTTGCCCGGTTGTGAATGTTTTTGGCGGAGTAGCTGCTGGCGTTGCTTACGGCCGAATAAGTGATGCGGCGGCAATCAAGGCCCTCCAGCATCTCCTCCCCGGCGGGGTCATCAAAATTCACAATGGCGGCATCGGCCATGCGGAACAGTTTTTTCTTGGCATCCCGATAGTTTTCAAAGGTGCCGTGATAGTCCAGATGGTCCTGTGTTAAATTGGTAAACACGGCGGCGCTGAAGCGGAGAGCATCCACACGGCGCTGGTCCAGAGCCTGTGAGGAAACCTCCATAAAGCAGTATCTGCAATCGGCCTTTACCATTTCATTCAGCAGGGAAAAGAGCTCGTAAGGGTCCGGTGTGGTGAAGGTGGCGGGATATTCCTTATCCCCCACCATATTTTTGACAGTGCCCATCAGGCCGGTTTTGTAGCCTGCAAAATCGAATATGCTTTTGAGCAAAAAGCAGGTGGTGGTTTTACCGTTGGTGCCGGTAACGCCCACGATATCAATTCTGTCCTCGGGATGGCCGAAAAAGGCGGCGGAGAGCAGGGAATAAGCACTGCGGGTATTTGACACCAGAATCTGACGCTCCAGGCCGAGATCCTGTTGGCAAACCACAGCCACAGCCCCTTGCTCAAGTGCCTGTGCCGCCACGGTGTGACCGTCAAAACGGGCACCCTTGATGCAGATAAACAGGCAGCCGGGGCAAACCTTGCGGGAGTCATCGGTAATCAGAGTTACCTCGTCCTCGCCGCAATAGCCTTTATAATCGATGTCCCTGAGAATGGTTTTGAGAATCATAGGGGGTTCCTCCTTTTTGCCTAAGGGAAAATAGAGAACATACCGGTGTGAAAGGTTAATCCGCGAAATCGGATACACCGGAGTTGGATTTGAAGTAAACGGTTACGGTGGTGCCGTATTCCACCTCGGCACCCTCCTCCAGACTCTGGTCGTAGGAGATAAGCTCGGTGCTGCTCAGGTTGCCGGAAACGCTGATGTTCAGCCCTTCCGCGGCGGCTCTTGATTTAGCCTGACTCATGGTATAGCCGATAAGGGAAGGCACGGTGGCGGTGAGCTTGCTGCCGTTCTGCTCGGAATAGAGCACGACAACACCGTCCTGCGGAATCAATTCGTTGTAAGAGGGCATTTGAGAAACAACGGTATCGCTGCTGCCCACAACCCGAACCGTGAAGCCCTTGGCTTCCAGCTCCTCGGTGGCGTCTTCCACATTTTGACCCACTACATTGGGCATCTGGATATCCAGCTTGGAGAGCTCCTCCTGCGTGTAGCGGCGGTCAACATTCATATATTCAAGGGTTTTTTCCATCACTTTGGCGGCAACGGGAGTACAAATCTGACCGCCGTTGATTTGGCCCTTGGGTTCATCAACAAGAATCAGTATGGCGATTTTGGGGTCATCGGCGGGTGCAAAGCAGCCGAAGGAGGCCACGTAGTAGCCGCTGCCCTTGCTCAGCTTCTGGGAGGTGCCGGTTTTGCCGGCCACGCGGTAGCCTGCCACATAGGCGTTTTTACCGGTGCCCTCCGTTACCACGGATTCCATCATGCTTGTAACAAGGGAGGAAGTCTCGTTTGAGATGACCTGACGGCGAATTTTGGGCTGGGTTTTGCTGATAACATTGCCGTTGGTATCCATAACCTCATCCACCACATAGGGGGTAACCAGATTGCCGCCGTTGGCAATGGAGCACAGGGCGGTAATCATTTGAAGGGGCGTGACCTGAAAGGACTGGCCGAAAGAGGAACTGGCCAATTCAACGGGGCCCATTTC
>JAZRWZ010000058.1:0-4509 GCA_045599985.1 Acutalibacteraceae bacterium
TGTTTCCGAAATAAAAAACGGAGGAAAATGAACGATGGGACTTTACGTGAATATTGCAGGTTTAGAGGGTGAGGAGAGTGTCACCACTTTTCGTCTTCTGGTTACCGAGGAGATGCTTCGCGCCCAGGCCGGTGAGGAAGAAAGAGAGGAAGCATAAAGAATCGGCACCCTTCAAGGGCGGTGTTTTATGAACCGGTTTGCGGAATTTTGCTCTTTTCGGGCAGCGTATGCCGGAGCGAAGGGCTCCTGCTTCCACTCTTTTTCGCAGAATAAAAAATATTATCTATTTTTTTCTTAAATTTGACGGCAATATGAAGTTTTTTCTTGATTTCCGTCTTTCATGGTGGTAGAATTCGTATGTTAAGAAAATATGCGATTTCAAGGAGGAAAGACAAATGAAAATTGCTAAAAGAATCATTTCCCTGTTACTTGTTTTGGTTTTGATGCTCTCCATTCCTCTTGCCGTTACCGCTGCCCAGAGCAGTGCGGCTGCCGGCATCGTTATGGCAGAAGAGCCCGAGGATGGTGAAGAGCTGGATGACGGCTCCGACGAAGTGGTTGCCAAGATGTATCTTATGGTTTCCAATGCCGACCCCAAAGAGCCCCATGTGTGGATTTACATTGAGAACACCAGCAACGAAAAGCTGCAGTTGCTTGACGATTACACCATCGGCAAGAACAGCGCCGTTTCCATGGGCGCCTGGAAAGCCAGAGGCACCGATGAAGCCGGTATCTACATGAACCTTGAAAGACACTGGATCAAAGACGCAACCTACGAGCGCACCTATTACATGTGCACCGATGTTACCCGTGCCGAGCTGAAAGAGGTTGGCGAGGCCATGGCTCTTCACGATTACTGGAACTGGGTATTCAACTGCGGTTGGTTCGCCACCTCCATGTGGAATATCTGCTCCCCCAGAAAGATTCTCTACCTGTTCTTCCCCCAGCTTATCCGCGTTGAGATGATTCTGTTCGGTGCCAAAAAGCTCACCACTCTTGACCACAAAATCCCCAAGATGACCGATGCTTCCAAGTGCTACAAGTATCATGTAGACGGCATCACCGTTTGCTGCTACCGTGCCACCACCTCCACCGTTGGTGTGTAATTGAATCTGACCCGATAAATCAAGGGACTGTCGAAAGACGGTCCCTTATTTTTGGCTCGGATGAGTTATACTGTTAAGCGCAATAGGTCAGCATATATATAATAGTACTTTTATCGGTCCTTTAGGGATTTATGGGGTCTGAATTCTTCCTTCCCCCTCGGGGGAAGGTGGCGCGTCAGCGACGGATGAGGGGCTTTTTTCGCTAAGCTCAGTCTATTCTGTCATGCTATTTTTCACAAAACAAGAGGTAGAAGTGATTTTATATCTCTGCAATTCCACCTCATCCACCGCCAAAGGCGGTCCCCCTTCCCCTCAAGGGGAAGGAAGAGCAGGCTCGACAATAACTCAGTGGGTTCTTGAAAAAATGAGTTTTGTTCAAAAAAGTCATCGAATGAACAACTATTCCCACAAATCCGTGAAGAGTTCATATATTGCCGCTTTATGCTATAGCACGCAAGCGGCAGGAAAATTTGTTTTAAATCAATTAGAGAGCGGCAAAGGCGGCAGTGCCTTTTTTCTTAAACCACCCGATAAGCACGGCAGTGGCAGCCGCAAACACGGCACACAGGATGGCGAGGTAGGCGGTGGTACCCACATACTTTTCAATCAGCAGGTAAAGGCCGCCCACGGCAGCGCCCAGCAGCATGTTGCCGAACAAGGGAATGGCAACGGCGGCGCTTTGCTTGATGGGCACAATCTCATTGGTCCATTCCGTATTGGCCATATTCAGCCCGAAGAACAGGCAGAAGAAAGCGGAAAAAACATTAAAGATAAGAGGCGCTGCCACAAGCAGCAGCTTTTGGGGCAGGGCAGCGGGCACAACCGCAGCGGCGCACAGGGAGCAGAAAAGCATGGGCACACCGCCCAAAATAATCTGCATGGCGGCCTTGGCCTTCAGCACCTGCCACGGCATGACGGGCAGGCTCTGCAGCAGCCAAAGGCTTTTTCCCTCCAGAGAAACGGAGGGGGCCGCCATATCAATCACGCAGCTCATCAGAATCATGGCGGCGCATATCAAAACGGGAATACAGCCGGTGTGGCCGGCAAACACCTGCGACAAGGGCTCCAGAAGCATGGAACCTTTGAATACCAGCAGAATCCCTGCCGCCGGCAAAAACAAAAGGCCGAGCCCGCAGTTGAGCATATAGTTGGGGGTGGAGGTGAATTTTTTGAACTCCTTATTCAGCAGTGCACCGAATACGGAATGGGCTTTTAAATCGGAACGCTTTGCCTTTCGTTTGGCTTCCGCATTGCCTACGGAAACGATTTTCAGGAAGCTGCGGGTAAGAACGGAAAGGGTGACGGCGCAAAGCAGAAGGGCGGCAATCAGGTAGGCAAGGCAGGCAAAAGGACTTCCTTCACCGATTCTGCCGAAGAGATACAGCACATAGGCGCTGCCCTTGATTTTTGCACCGTATTCCGCGGCGTGAATCACGATATTCTGAATAACGGCCTGAGCGCGGTAATAGAAGAAATAATACAATCCTATGCCGGCGAGGGAAAGCAGCACGGTTACAATGCTCTTGTTTTTGAGCTTTGAGCCGATTTCGGCCACCACAAACCCCAGCAGGCAGGTAAGCACCGATACCAGCAGGGGAATGATAATAAGCAGCGCCGCGCCGCCCAGGGCAGTGGAGGCCGTGATGCCCTGCTGCAGATAAAAGGCGAGCTGCGTGGGGATGATGATAACCCAGGAATACAGCACGCTCAGCAGCAGAACCGAGGCCAGCCGGGAAAACAGCACGGTTCTAACGGGAATGGGCATGGAGAGCAAAAGGTCATTATCCTTTGCTTTGTACAAAGCGGCCTGCGTGTTGAACACGCTGCCGAAAATGCCGAGAAACATGCTCATGCCGCCGGTAAGCACGAAGAAAAGCCATTGAGTTTCCGTTCCCGCCAGACCTTTACAAAGGGAGGTGGCAATGGTGAAGAACATGCCGCCCACAACGCCTATCATCAAAAAAGCAAACAGCAGGAAATAGGCGATAACACCGCCCTTGGAGCGGGCTTTGTTTTTCTTGGCGTCGTAAAAATAACCCCGAAATATTTCGGTAAACTGTTTTTTCAGCAGAGCTTTCAGCATCAGTCTTCCTCCAATTCCAGAAACACGCTTTCAAGGCTTTCGTCACCTTTTACTTCCTCCACGGTGCCGGTGCGAATCAGCTTGCCCTGCTTGATGATGGCAATTTTGTCGCAGAGCTTTTCGGCAACCTCCAGCACGTGAGTGGAGAAGAAGATGGCACCGCCGTTGTTGCACACCTCACGCATCATTTCCTTAAGAATATGGGCGGCCTTGGGGTCAAGACCCACGAAGGGCTCATCCATGATAATCAGTTTGGGCTCGTGAATCCAGGCGCTGATGATGGCCAGCTTTTGCTTCATGCCGTGGGAGTAGGAGGCAATGGGCTGGGTCAGGTCGCCGCCCAGTTCAAACAAATCGGCGTATTTATTAATGCGTTCGGCGCGCTCCTGCAAACCGATGCCGTAGATATCCGCCACAAAATTCAGGTATTTGATGCCCGTCATAAAGTCGTACAAATCCGGATTGTCGGGGATATAGGCAATCTGCTTTTTGCAGGTCAGGGGGTCGCTTTTTATGGAGGTGCCGTTAATCAGGATTTCGCCCTCATCAAAGGTCCGGATGCCCACGGCGGATTTGAGGGTGGTGGTTTTTCCCGCGCCGTTGTGGCCGATGAAGCCGTAAATTTCACCGGGGGCAATGTGAAGTGACAGGTCATCCACGGCCTTTTTGGTGCCGAAGGTTTTGGTAAGATTGGTGATTTGAAGCATAATGGTAATCCTTTCCGTTGTTTGGCAAAAGGCATATCGAGTCGAATCCCTTTTGCCTTAGTTGAGAAACCACTCGTCGGCAAAAAACTCGGCAAAGCGGCGAATACGGTTCATGATTTCATCGGTGTGCCGGGGTTCACGGTCACATTGCTGAATCAGCACGGATATGGGTGATGTATAGGAGAGCGCCAGCATGGACGGGTCACCTTGCCGCAGAATGCCGTTTTTCATCATCTCTTCAAACAGGGGAGCATAGAACTCCTCCACACGGGTGATGTAGTGGCGGGTGGCAAGGGCGCACGCCCGGGGGTCATTGAATTGCCCTACCGCCATGATGTGACGGCATTGTTTAATGAAGGAGTCATGCACGGTGAAATCCACCTGACCCATGCTCAGCGCCACAAACGCCTCGCGGCTTTGGGGAACGGCGACCTGATGTGCCACGCCGATATGCTCGTCGTAATACTCTTCGCCCCGCTGAATAACGGCATTCCAGATTTCCTCTTTCCCGCCGAAATGCTTATACAGGGCGGATTTGGATAACCCCAGTGCCCCGGCAATATCGGCCACCGATGTGCCTGCGTAGCCGTTTTTTGCAAACAGCGTCAGAGCG
>JAZRWZ010000059.1:0-1436 GCA_045599985.1 Acutalibacteraceae bacterium
CAGAGAAAAATTTGCCGAATGTCAGGCAAACGGAGCAAATATCTCCATTCTTGCAGGCACCGGCAATCCCATCGTCACCGGAAGCTTTGAAAATTCCGACGGCATCATCACCGTCGCCTGCTCCACCGGAGCCACCGTTGCCCCTTACGGGCAGCGCTTCGCCGACGGCTACACTCAGGTCGATCCCTGCGGCGGAAAATACAAGGTTTCGCCCAAGATGGATATTGACGCCTCCACCGCCTATCTGCCGGACAATACCTGGTTTGTTGAGGGACTTTTCCACGGCATGACCCTTTGGGATTATTACACCATTGACCTTGCAATGAAGCTTCTGCTCACCGACGATCTCAAGGATGTTTACTCCGATCCCGCCTATCCCCAGTTCAAATATTCCACAAACCCCTCAAACACCGTCTATGCCGAATTCAATTCCGGAAAACCCGGTTATCCCGACGGTAATGCCACGGCGCTGAAAATAACGAATGTCAACCGCAAGAACCCCGTCACCGTGACTGCAGTTGTCTGCGACGGGATCGATCTCAAATTCAAGGTGAACCCTCTCAAGGTCCTCAAGCCCGGCGAAACGGTTGAAATTCCCTTTGAGGGCAAGATCCCCGAGGTCAGCAAAAAGGAAATATATGTCACCGTGTGCTTCTTGACCTCCACGATCAGCCCTGCGGGATACAGAACTCAGGGCTTCACAATTATGAACGGCTCCGATGCCGCCGATGAGGGCGGATTCAGAAACACCGATAAGGTCACTCCTTTTGATACGCTCATCGGAGACGATTTTTCAGACTTTCTCGAAAAGCTCGGAATAAAAGAATTTCTCGCAATGATTTACTCGGTGGTTTATTATTGGTTCAATTTCATTTTCGGATAAGATCAGCATAAAAAAGGCTCCCCCCGGGGAGCTTTTTTCGCTGCGAGCCCCCGTAGGGGCGATTACCAATCGCCCGCTTTCATTCGTTTGATTTTTGCTCACGGCGTGAGAAAATTCTCCGCGATCCCCCGTAGGGGCGATTACCAATCGCCCGCGAAAATTCTCCGCGATCCCCCGTAGGGGCGATTACCAATCGCCCGCAAAAACAACGGTAATTTATTGATCATTTGCCTTTGGCAAATCCGGCAAGACACAGTGGTCTTGCCCTACACGGAACGGAGAAGCCAAAGCAATCGTGTGTAGGGTATGAGCACCTGCTCATACCGTCACGGCGTGAGCCGTGGAAAGCCTTGACACACCTTGAATTCTGCGATTTGCCGGTGGCTTCTTCCTTCTCCCTCGGGGGAAGGGGGACCGTCGAAGACGGTGGATGAGGGGCTTGAGATTTGGTCGTTTAAACACCTCATCCGCCTCGCAAGCTCGGCACCTTCTCCTCAAGGAGAAGGAAGAAAATACCTTAACTTAACATTTGGATTGCTTTTCCCGGAATGAT
>JAZRWZ010000060.1:0-21447 GCA_045599985.1 Acutalibacteraceae bacterium
CCTTGATCTGGACGGGGTTGTGGCGCGTATTGTGGAAATTGTGAGAGAAAATAAGGAGAAAGAGTTATGAGCAAAGGTAAGGAAAAAAAGATACATTTTGATTTTGAGAAGAAAGGGGACAGCAAAACCTACACGAAGCTGATTCCCTATGCCCATATCATCCGCGATATGCGCTTTAAAGACATTCACTATTTCGGCCTCGAGAATATTCCCAAGGAGGGCGGTTTCATCATCGCCTGCAATCACATCAACTTTTTTGACCCCGGCCACATTACGATTGCTGCCCACGATGCGGTGCAAAGGCCTGTGCACTGCATGTGCAAAAGCGACCCCTTCGAGAATGCGTTCTGGGCCAAAATCCTGACCGCCGCCAACGCGTTCCCCGTGGTGAGAGGCCGTGCGGATTTCACCTCCATCAACTATGCCGTGGATTTGATAAACTCCGGCAAAATCGTTGCCATTTTCCCCGAGGGTACCCGCTCCCGTGACGGCAGACTGGGCCGCCCGAAAAACGGCATCTCCCTGATTGCCAGAGCCGCTCACGCCGATGTGCTGCCCATGAGCATCTATAACATTGAGGGTGCCAAAAAGAACACCCGCATGACCATTCGCTTCGGTGAAATGATTCCTTACGAGAAGTTGGGCCTTACCGATGACGGCGACAGCCACGAGCTGAAGAATGCCACCAATGTGATTTGGGAAGCCGTAACCAAGCTGTGGGGCAATGCCCATTGTGAAGAAGAATGCGAAGAAGAATAATTGTTGCCGAAACCGCGGGCTTCTGCTTCGGCGTTGACCGTGCCGTAAAACTGACCTACTCCCTTGTGGAGCAGGGGCAGAAGGTGTGTACCCTGGGGCCGATCATCCACAACCCTCAGGTGATTGCCGATTTGCAGGAAAAGGGTGTGGTCATCATTGATGACCCCGCCGAAGCGCCCCTTGACACCACCGTGGTGATTCGCGCCCACGGCGTGACAAAGGCCGTGGAGGAGCAGTTGGCGAAAACGGGCATTTCCGTTTGTGACGCGACCTGCCCTTTTGTGGCTAAAATTCACAAAATCGTGGAGAAAAACACCACGCCCGATGTGCCCGTGCTGATTGCCGGTGACCGGAATCACCCGGAGGTAATCGGAATTATGGGCCACAGCAACGGGCCCTGCTACCCCTTCAGCGACGAAACGGAGCTGAAAAATATCCTGAACGAGCACAAAGAACTGTGCGAAAAAAGAATAATTGTGGTGTCACAGACCACTTTCAGCGAAAAAGTTTGGGAATTATGCAAAAAAAATATCAAATTGTACTGTACAAACGCGATTGTTTTTGATACAATATGTCTTGCTACCCAAAAAAGACAGGAGGAGGCAAAAACCCTTTCCGAACAGGTGGATGCCATGGTTGTCATTGGCGGGCGGGCAAGCTCCAACACCGCAAAGCTTAAAGCGGTGTGCAGTGAAAACTGCGAAACATATTTGGTGGAAAGAGCCTCAGAGCTCAAAAATATCAATTTTTCCCACACGACCCTGATCGGGGTCACAGCGGGTGCGTCTACCCCCGCTGCAATAATTAAGGAGGTACTTTTAGAGATGTCCGAAAATGTAAACGCAAACAATGTGGTAGAGGAGGTGCCTTCTGAGTTATCTTTTGAAGAGATGTTGAACGAATCTTTGGATAATATGAGCACCGACCAGCACGTAAAGGGTATGGTTATGGCCATTAACCCCAGCGAGATCCAGGTTGATATCGGCCGCAAGCACGCCGGCTATGTTCCTGCCGACGAATACAGCGCCGACCCCACCGCCAACCCCGCCAAAGAGCTTAAGGTGGGCGATATGATCGACCTCATCATCATGAAGACCAACGATGCCGAAGGTACCGTTATGCTCTCCAAAAAGCGCTATGATGCTCAGAAGGGCTGGAACGATGTTGTTGCCGCCGCCGAGAGTGAAGCTGTTCTGGAAGGCACCGTCTGCGAAGTTATCAAGGGCGGCGTTCTTGTGAACACCAACGGCGCAAGAGTATTTGTGCCCGCTTCCCAGGCTACCGTTCGCCGCACTCAGCCCCTTGAGGAGCTGATGGGCCAGAAGGTCAAGTTCGTAGTTATCGATATCAACACCGCCCGCAAGAGAGCTGTCGGTTCCATCCGCAAGGTGCGCGAGGCTGCCCGTGACGAGTTCCTTGCCAACATCGCTGTTGACCAGGTATATCAGGGCACTGTCAAGACCCTTACCGCTTTCGGCGCTTTCGTAGAAATCGCTCCCGGCGTGGAAGGCCTTGTTCACATCAGCGAGCTCTCCTGGAAACGCATTAAGAACCCCGCCGAGGTTATCGAAGTGGGTCAGGAAATCGAAGTATTCATCAAGGGTTACGATGCCGAAACCAAGAAGATTTCTCTTGGCTACAAGAAGGAAGAGGACAACCCCTGGAAGATCATCGAGAAGGATTACCCCGTTGACACCGTTATCGATGCCACCATCGTAAGCCTTACCACCTTTGGTGCTTTTGCTACCGTTTACGGCGATGTTCAGGGCCTTATCCACATCTCCCAGATTGCCGACCACCGCATCGAAAAGCCCGCCGATGTTCTTGCCGTGGGCGATACCGTAAAGGCAAAGATTACCGCTATCGACTTCGAGAAGAAGCACATCAGCCTTTCCATCCGCGCTCTGCTTGAGCCCGTGGCCGCTGAGGATGCCGAGGAAACTCCTGCCGAGGAAGTTGCCGTTGAGGAAGCCCCCGTTGAAGAAGCTCCCGCCGAGGATGCCGAATAATTGATTCCAAATGCACGAGCCGCCCGTTTTTTGCGGGCGGGTTTTTTTGAAATAACTTTCAAAAATAACGAAAAGGCGTGATTCTCATCAGTAAAATCAAAAACAGCAAACTGTTAGGCCCGCTGTACTGCATTTCGGCAGCCGTTATCTGGGGCCTTTCCTTTGTGGTGCAAAGCGACAGCGCCGGCAAAATCACAACCCTGACCTTCACATTTCTGCGGTTGATTCTGGGCGGTACTTCTCTGCTGCCGGTTATTCTGCTGCAGAACCGCAAGAAAAATCCGACGGAAAAAGCGGCGCAGAAAAGTAACCGTAAAGTGACTGTAATCGGCGGCATCTGCTGCGGCATTGCCCTTGCCACCGGCCTGATTCTTCAGCAGACCGCTTTTGCCTACGGGCTGGAGGCGGGTAAGGTCGGCTTTATTACAGCGCTTTATATGATATTGGTGCCCCTGCTGGGCCTGTTTCTCGGCAAGCGGCCCAAGATGAATGTGTGGCTGGGCGTTGCCCTCGGAGCCGTCGGCCTGTACCTCATCTGCGTAAAAACGGGGGCATTCTCCGTTGGCGTGGGGGAGTGGTACACTTTGGCGGGCGCACTGGCCTTTGCCGTTCACATTCTGTGTCTGGACCATTTTACCGCCAAAACGGATGCCATTGTGCTCTCCTGCGTGCAGTTTTATGTGGCTGCCGTGATTGCGGGGGTACTGATGGTGATATTTGAGGAGCCTACGGTGGCTATGGTGAAATCCGCCTGGCCCGCCGTGCTGTATGCGGGCATTATGAGCAGCGGCGTTGCCTTTACCCTGCAGGCTTTGGGGCAGCAGAAAACGGAGCCCGCCGTGGCCTCCCTGCTGCTTTGTCTGGAGTCGGCGTTCTCTCTGCTGTTCGGCTGGCTGATTTTGCATCAGCTGCTGGAAACCCGCGCCATGATTGGCTGCGGTATTATGCTGACTGCCGTGATTTTAACGCAGATTCAGCCGAAATCCAAGGCAAAAATCTGATTGAAAGAGGTGTGCTGCCGTGACAAAACTGATTGCCCTGCTGCTTTCCCTTCTGACAGCCCTTTCGGGCTTTGCCGCCGCGTTAAAGGAAGACGGTGCGGATGCCGCTGCCGCCTTGCTGTGGGGCGTGCCCGTAACCCGGGAGTCGGTTAAGGACGATTTTTTGGCAAAGCTGAATGATTCCGATGTGGCGCACCTGAACCGTGACCACGGTTACTATAAAAATCTGTTGGTCATTTTCCTGAAAGAGGAAGCCGCATTGGGGCAGAAATACCGTCTGCTCCGCGATAACCGGCTGACCTTGTTGGGCTGGTACGGCCCTGCCGATTTGTATGTGGTGGGGTGCGGTGAGTCCTCCTTAACGGGGCTGCTCGGCCTTTCGGATACCCTGATGCAGAATCCCGTTGTGGCTTATGCGGGGCCTGTTTCCGTTTCCAAAGCGGAGGATGCCTACACCCCGGACGATCCCTTTGAGGGGGATGAAATCTGGTCGGAATCCGCCCCGGCGGGCGCCAACTGGTGGCTGGAGGCGGTGGATGCCCGGGAGGCATGGAACTACACGCTGGGCTCAAAGAACATTACCGTTGGCATACTGGACAGCGGCATCAACATTTCCCATGAGGAACTGGCAGGCAAAGTCAGTTTTCCTGCCGCGAAATACGCCCGTCAGAACCGGGCGGGCAGCCACGGCACCCATGTGGCGGGGCTGATTGCCGCCAATCACGGCAACGGCGTGGGACTGGCCGGAATCAGTCCGGAAGTCAGCCTCATGACCGTGGATTGGGAGCCCTCCGATTTGCAGTTCTGGAGCGGCAACCTGAAAATTCTGTTCGGCTTCTGTGATTTGGTCAAGGCCGGTGCAAAGGTTATCAACTGCTCCTTCGGCTCCAGCAGCAATGCTTCGGACAGTAAGGGCAGCGATTTCGGCATGCTTCTGGACGCCGCTTTGTATTCGGCTGTTTTCTCCTCCCTGCTGAACAAAGGGTATGACTTTGTGGTGGTGCAGTCCGCCGGCAACGGCAACAGCAGTCAGAATGCGGTGGATGCCTTCTACAACGGCACCTTCTGCCCCATCACGGCGGGGAATGCCATAACCTTCGGCAAAACCAAAGCGGAGGATATTCTGAACCGTATTATCGTGGTGGGCGCTGCCGCCAACATGGGCAGCGGAGAGTATATGCAGCCGATTTATTCCAATGTGGGTGAGCAGGTTTCCGTTGCGGCTCCCGGCGTGTTTCTTTACAGCTGTGATATGAACGACGGGGAATACTGCTATAAATCCGGCACCTCCATGTCGGCTCCCGTTGTGAGCGGTGTGGCCGCTTTGGTGTGGAGCGTGGTGCCCTCCCTGAAGGGCGATGCCGTAAAGCGCATTGTGTGTGATGAGGCCAATACGGACGCCGTTGCCCGGCAGCGCACGGATTACGCCTATGAGGGTCTGCACTATAAGGATTATCCCATGGTGAACGCCGCTTTAAGCGTGAAGGCCGCCCTGTGGCAAACGGGGGAATACGGCCTTGCGGAAGGCACGGCGGATATTGCCGCTGATACGGTGACCCTGCAAAACGGTGACGAGCTTCGCCGCGCCGTTGTGGGGGAGGACGGCTCCTTCAGCGCCCTGCTGACCCCCGGCACATGGTACGCCGCCGCGTCGGATATATACGGCAATCCTCTGGGCTCTGCCGAAATCACCGTAACGGCGGGGCAGCAGACTCAGGTGGCTTTTGGCGGCATGATTTATGTGGATTGAGGCCTGCTCCGGCGCGTTAAAGAGTAAACAAAATACAATAACCGATTGACAGAGGGATTTTCCTTTTTTCAATCGGTTTTTTCTTTGAGGAACGGTGCCGTTTTCTGCTTTTTCCCCTTGTAAAAAGATGGCTGTTGTGTTATATTTTTAAAAATAGGTTATTTTTTTCATTTATAGCGAAAGGATGAAATCAAGATGGCAGATTCCAAGAAAAACTGGTACAAGGAAATGTCGGTATATCAGGTGTGGCCCCGCAGCTTTTATGACGGAAACGGTGACGGCATAGGCGATATCAAAGGCATTATCGAAAAGCTGGATTACATCAAAAATCTGGGTGTGGATGCCATTTGGTTTTCTCCTTTGTTCAAGTCCCCTCAGAACGACTACGGCTACGATATTGCCGATTACCGTGACATCGCTCCCGAATACGGCACGCTGGACGAATTCAAGGAGCTGCTCCGGCTGGCTCACGAAAAAGGCCTGCGCGTGTTTATGGATCTGGTAATCAACCACACCTCCAACGAGCACGAATGGTTTAAGGAGAGCATGAAGGGCAAGGATAACCCCTATCACGATTATTACTTCTGGCGCAAGGGCCGCAAGCCCAACGGCAAAAAGCCGCCCAACAACTGGCTTTCCTCTTTCCCCGGCCCCGGTTGGGAATACAACAAGGAGCTGGATGAGTGGTATCTGCACGTGTTTGCCGTGGAGCAGCCCGACCTGAACATGGATAACCCCAAGGTGCGGGAGGAAATCAAAGCCATTCAGCGCTTTTGGCTGGATATGGGTGTGGACGGCTTCCGTGAGGATGTTATCACCTACATCTCCAAAAAAGAAGGCCTGCCCAACGGCTTCCCCATCCCCGCCGCCAGAGGCATGGAGCATTACAACTGCGGCCCTCATCTGGATGAATACCTGACAGAGTTCCGCAAGGTGACCGATGAATATGACTGCATGACCGTGGGCGAGGCACCCATGATGACCCCGAAAAAGGCTTTGAAGTTCATCAAAGAGGGCCCCGGTCAGAAGCTGGATATGATGCTCAACTTCCAGCATATGGAGGCGGACTGCTTCCTCATCAGCTGGGTGAGAATGCCCTTCAGCCTGAAAAAGCTGAAAAAGGCATACAACAACTGGCAGACTCAGCTTTACGGTGTGGGCTGGAACGCCAACTACATCGAAAGCCATGACCAGCCCCGTGTTATCAGCCGCTACGGCAGCGAGAAATACCGTGTGGAGAGCGGCAAAATGCTGGCCACCATGTATATCTGCCAAAGCGGAACGCCCTTTATCTATCAGGGTCAGGAAATCGGCATGACGAACATCTGCCTGCCCGAGCTGGAGATGTATAAGGATATTTCCACCCAGAACACCTACAAGCTGTTCCGTAAAATGGGCTTCAGCCACAAGTTTACCATGGAGCGCGCCAAATACTGTGCCCGCGATAACGCCCGCACCCCCATCCAGTGGTCGGCAGCCCCCAACGCCGGATTTACCACGGCGAAGGAGCCCTGGTTCTACATCAACCCCAACTACACCGAGGTGAATGTGGAAGCCGCCGAGAAGGACGAAAACTCCCTGCTTAACCATTACCGCAAGCTGCTTGCCTTCCGCAAGGAGAATCCCATTGTGATTTACGGTAATTTCAAAATGCACTATAAGAGCAGCAGAAAGCTGTTTGTTTATGAGCGCAACTACGAGGGTCAGCGGATGCTGGTGGTGAATTCCTTCACCGATAAGCCCGTTTCCTTTACCGCTCCCGAGGGCTTTGACCTGAGCAAGGGCGAACTGGTGATTTCCAATTACCCCGTAATCGGCAAAGCCAACACCTTCACCACAAGACCTTACGAGTCCCGTGTGTATCTTTTTAAATAATCACCCCGCATAAGGGGGAAAGGAGATGAACGGCCATGATACGAAAAATGTGGGTTGTGCCCGATTGCGATAAGGATCTGGCTGCCCAGCTGGCAGAGGAATTTAGTATTGAGCCGTTGACTGCTTACCTCCTTGTTTCCCGCGGGATTACCGATGACATGGAGGTTGAGGAATTCCTTGACCCCATGGCACCGCTGATGCTTGACCCCTTCTCCCTTGCGGATATGGAGAAGGCGGTGGAGCGCATAGAGGCGGCTATCCAAAACGGCGAATCCATGGCGGTGTTCGGCGATTACGATGCCGACGGCATTACCGCCACCGCTCTGCTTTACTCTTACCTGAAATCCCGCCGGGCAGCGGTGACCCGTTACATTCCCGACCGCATGGCGGAGGGCTACGGCCTGAATGCCAATGCCGTGCGCAAGCTGGCAGGGGAAGGGGTCAAACTGATTGTAACGGTGGATAACGGCGTTTCCGCCATTGAGGAGGCTGCCCTGTGCCGCGAATTAGGCGTGGACCTGATTGTAACCGACCACCACAAGGTGGGGGATGTGCTGCCCGATGCCGTGGCTGTGGTGGACCCTCACCGGCCCGACTGCCCCAGTGATTTTAAAGAGCTCTCCGGCGTGGGCGTGGCCTTCAAGCTTGTGAGTGCTCTGGAGGGGGGGGACGAAGACACGGTGCTTGACAGCTACGCCGATTTAGCGGCGCTGGGCACCATAGGCGATGTGGTAACCCTGAGGGGCGAAAACCGCTCCCTTGTGCGCAACGGTCTGCGCATGATTAATACAGAACCGGGCCTCGGCATCCGTGCCCTGCTTGAAAAGGCGGGAGCGGGCGGCAAAAAGG
This sequence comes from Acutalibacteraceae bacterium, assembly GCA_045599985.1. Taxonomy (GTDB): domain Bacteria; phylum Bacillota; class Clostridia; order Oscillospirales; family Acutalibacteraceae; genus CAG-177. The sequence continues at coordinate 8,244 of JAZRWZ010000060.1, forward strand.
TGAATGCCGTAACGGCAGCCTTTACCCTGTGCCCCCGCATCAACGCCGCGGGCCGCATGGGTTCCGCTTACAAGGCGCTGGATTTGCTGTTGAGTACCGACCCGGCTGAGGCGGATGCTTTGGCCGAAGAAATCAAGAGTATGAATTTCTTCCGTCAGAAGACGGAAAGTGAGATTTTTGACAGCGTAAAAGAGCTGTTTGCGAAAAATCCGTCACTGGCTTTGGACAAAGTGGTGGTGGTTGACGGCGAGGGCTGGCATCAGGGTGTCATCGGCATTGTGGCCTCCCGCATTGTGGAGAGCACGGGCCGCCCGGCTATCGTGATTTCCCGGGACGGTGAAAACGCCCGGGGCTCCTGCCGCAGTATTGAGGGCTTTTCCGTATTCAATGCCCTGGAGGCGGTATCCGATTGCCTGACCCATTTCGGCGGTCACACGCTGGCGGCAGGATTAGGGCTCGAAAGCAGCCGGATTGAAGAATTCCGCCGCCGCATCAACGAATACGCCGCCGATTTTGATATGCCGTTCCCCGTGCAGAAAATAGACTGCCGTATCAATCCGAAATCCGTTTCGTCGGATATTCTGGATTCACTGGATATACTGGAGCCCTTCGGTGCCGGGAATCCGCAGCCCTGCTTCGGTCTGTACGGCATGAAAATAGATGATTTCAACAGCATCGGCGACGGGCGGCACATGCGCCTGATGCTCAGCAAGGGCGACACCCGTATTACCGCCGTATACTTCGGCATGGCCGAAAAACAGTTCCCCTTTGTGCGCGGGGATACGGTGGATATTGCCGCCAACCTTGACAGAAATGTTTACAACGGGGAAACCCGTGTTTCCGTGAATGTGCGCAACATCCGCCCCTCTCACACCGATGAGCAGGCGGTGCTGCACGGCCTGCGGCTTTATGAAAGAGTGATGAGCGGGGAGCCTCTTACCAAAGAGGAGGCTGCTGCCGCATACCCTGACCGGGAGCTGCAAATCAAGGTGTTTATGCACATCAAGGGCACCAAGCCCGTGGACGGCAGCTATGAAACGATTTGCCTGCACATCGGTGACAACGGCACCGATATCTGTAAGGTAGCCGTTTGCATTGCCGTGATGGAGGAGATGGGTGTGATAGCCAAAAATTCCTCCGGCAGGCTGTATGCCCCCGATACGGGCAAAAAAGTGGATTTGAATGCCTCTGCACTGATGCAAAGGCTTCACGATATAATGAACCGATAACACACAGGCCGCAGTACGGCGGCATTCGGATATGACGATTACCCGCAGGGCGCGGGGGAGAGGGGAAACAATGGACGACAGCATGATAAAGGGTAATTACTGCAAGCCCGGGCTGGAAACCGAGCAGGAATGTCTGGATGCTCTTTTCAAGGCCATCGGCGGCTTTTCGCCGGAGGAACTGGAACTTGTGGAAGAGGCCTATCATCTGGCAAGGGATGCCCACGGCAATCAGATGCGCCAATCCGGCCAGCCCTACATCACCCATCCCCTGAGTGTGGCAAAAATACTGGCGGATTTAGGCATGGACCACGCCTCCGTGGCTGCTGCCCTGCTTCACGACACCATTGAGGACACCGATGTAACCTACGACGACATCAAACGAAAATTCGGCGAGGAGATTGCCGAGCTGGTGGACGGGGTTACCAAAATCGGTCAGGTGCCCATTACCAAGGATGGTCAGACTCCCGCCATTGTGCGCACAAACCGTGAGGAGGAGCAGGCGGAAAACATCCGTAAAATGCTGCTTGCCATGTCACGGGACATCCGCGTGATTATCATCAAGCTGGCCGACCGTCTGCACAATATGCGCACGCTCATGTATAAATCCGAGCAGAAGCGCCGCGATATCTCCTGCGAAACCATTGAGATTTATGCACCCATTGCGCACCGCCTCGGTATCCGACCCATCAAGGAAGAGTTGGAGGATTTGGCCATCAGCTACCTCGACCCCATCGCGTATGCGGAAATCGAGAAGTCGCTGGAGGCCCAGAGCCGCACCCGAAACGAATACCTTGCCGATATTCAGCAGCGTGTTTCCGAGCGCATCAGCCCCATGGTGAAGGGGGCGCAGGTGAGCGGGCGCATTAAATCCGTACACGGCATCTACCGCAAAATGTATATTCAGAACAAGGATTTTGCGGAGATTTACGATATTTACGCTATCCGCATTATTGTGGATTCCATTGCCGATTGCTACAACTGCCTGGGTATTATTCACGATATGTTCCAGCCCATTCCCGGCAGATTCAAGGATTATATCTCCACCCCCAAGCCCAATATGTACCAGTCCCTGCACACCACGGTAATCGAAAAGGTGGGCATTCCCTTTGAGGTGCAGATTCGCACATGGGAAATGCACCACACCGCCGAATACGGCATTGCCGCCCACTGGAAATATAAGCTCGGCATTACGGGTGTTGAGAAGTTTGAGGAAAAACTGGCATGGATTCGTCAACTGCTGGAGAATCAAAAGGAAAGCGAAGATGTGGAGGACATTGTCCGCACCATCAAAAGCGACCTTGCGCCGGAGGAAGTATTTGTATTTACACCCAAAGGCGATGTGATTAACCTGCCTCTGGGGGCAACGGTGATTGACTTTGCCTATGCCATTCACTCGGCGGTGGGCAACCGTATGGTGGGTGCCAAGGTGGACGGCCGCATTGTGCCTATTGATTATGAGGTGAAAACGGGCGAAATTATTGATGTGCTTACCTCGTCACAGCAGGGCAAGGGTCCCAGCCGTGACTGGCTCAAAATTGTTAAAACCAGTCAGGCCCGCACCAAGATAAGGCAGTGGTACAAAAGAGAACGCCGGGAAGAGAATATTGCCGAGGGCAAGGAGGAGCTGGAGCGGGAGTTCAAACGCAACTTTATCCGCCTGCTGCCCGAGGAGTATGAGCCCTTTGTGGCAAAGATGGCAGAGCAGCAGCACTGCCGCACCATTGATGATTTTTATGCCGCCATCGGCTACGGCGGTGTATCGCTGGGCAAATCCATGAGTCATGTGCGGGATGACTACGCCAAGGTTGTGAAAGCCCGCACGCCGGAGGTTGTGCCTCTGGTAAAGCAGCCCGAGGTGAAGCGCTCCAAGAGCAGTGAGGGCGTTGTGGTTGAGGGCGTGGATAACTGCCTTGTCAAATTCTCGCGCTGCTGTAATCCTCTGCCCGGAGATGAGATTATCGGCTTTATCACCCGGGGTCACGGTGTATCCATTCATACAAGAAACTGCACCAATGTGCCCCGTGACATAGCCGCCGCTCAGGAGCCTGACCGCTGGCTCAGAGCCTACTGGGATAAAAAGAATACCAAAGAGGAATTCAAGTGTACGCTTAACATCACCTGCCTCAACCGCATGGGGATGCTGGCGGATATCTCCGGCGCGCTTGCCAACATGCGGGTAATGATAAACGAGCTGAATACCCGCAACTATTCCGACGGGCGCTGCTCCATTGTGGTTACCCTTTCGGTAGCGGGCGTGGAGCACCTGAAAACCGTGGTGGACAAGCTGAATAAAGTGGACAGCGTGCTGGAAATAGAAAGAACGGGTGTATAAGCCCGCAAGGAGTGACCGAATGTGAGAGCCTTATTGCAGAGAGTGCTCAATTCCGATGTTTCCGTTGACGGAAAAACGGTGGGCGCCATCGGCCGTGGGTTTAATATTCTGCTTGGCGTAATGGAAGGCGATACCGAGGCCGAAGCAGAGCAGCTGGCCGCCAAGGTGGCAAAGCTGCGTGTGTTTGAAGATGAGAATCAAAAAATGAATCTGAGCATTCAGGATGTGGACGGCGAAATACTGGTTATTTCCCAGTTCACCCTGTGTGCCGATTGCCGAAAGGGCAACCGCCCCTCCTTCGTGTTTTCCGCCGCACCCGACAGAGCCAATGAGCTGTATCTGTATTTTTGCGATTTGCTGCGCCGGGAAGGGGTACGCAAGGTGGAGCACGGGGTGTTCGGTGCCGACATGAAGGTGAATATCGTCAATGACGGCCCCGTAACCATCATGCTGGATTCCGATATGTGGAAGCAGCCCAGACGTGCTCAGGGCTAAACATAAGAAGTATTCCGATCATTTTTAACGATATATTGGCAAAAAAGATGCCGCCAAAACCATATCGGGTTTGAATCCCTTTTGCCAAGGTACCGAAGAGGATAGAATCATGATAATCAGAAGAATAGAAATCGGCTATGAAAACATGGCGAACTGCTACATTGCCGTGGATGAGGAAAGCGGTGAAGCGGCGGTTGTTGACCCCGGTGCCGGGGACGAGAGAAGTGAAATTCATAAGGTGCTGCAGGAACTTGGCTGCAAGCTCAAGTACATTCTGCTGACCCACGGCCATTTTGACCATATTCTGGGTGTGCGCTCCCTGCGTGACCGCTACGGCGCTGCCGTTGTGATTCATGAAGAGGATGCACTGTGCCTGATGGATTCCAATCTGAGCCTTGCCCGGGACTTCGGCCTTGACCACCTGCAGCAAAGCGTGCGCACGGATGTGCTGATTCACGACGGCGACACCCTGCTGCTGGGCAAAACCGAAATCCGCGTGATGCACACCCCCGGCCACACCCCGGGCGGCGTGTGCTACATTATTGAAGACGAAAAAACGATTTTCAGCGGTGATACCCTGTTTTGCCTGACGGTGGGCAGAACGGATTTTGTCGGCGGCAGCGCGGCGACCCTGAAGGATTCTTTGAAGAAGCTGCTTGCTCTTGAGGGAGATTACCGCGTTTTGCCCGGCCATAACCGGGAAACCACCCTTGACCACGAAAGGGTGCGCAACATCTTTATCCGAAGGATGTGACAATGTGATTTTGCGAGTGATGAACCACGGCTTTCACTATGAGATGGAAAATCTGTGCCGTGTGTTTTACCCGAATGAGAAAATAACGGTGACCGATTCTGCAGAGGGCACCGATGATAAAACGGTGGAAACCGCCGTGAACGGCAGCGACATTACCGTGCGGTGTATGCTTGACGGCAGGGAATACCTGGAATCCGCCGCGGCAGGCGAGAACGAGGACAAAGAGCTGAAAATGGCGCAGCTGCTTTACGCGGCATTACAGCAGGCCACGGGTTACACCTCCCCCTGGGGTGTGCTCACCGGTGTGCGGCCCTCAAAGCTGATGACCAAGCTGATAAACGAAACCGGCCGCGAAGAAGCGATGCGGTATTTTACACAGGATTTGCTGGTGTCGGAGGAGAAAACGGCATTGGCCGTCTCCGTAGCCGAGGAGGAAAACGGCGTGATTGCCTTATCCCGCCCCGAATCCTTCAGCCTTTATATTTCGATTCCCTTCTGCCCCAGCCGCTGCAGCTACTGCTCCTTTGTTTCCCACTCCATTACATCGCCTCAGGCGAAAAAACTGCTGCCCGCCTATCTGGACTGCCTGTGTGAGGAAATCCGCGAAAACGGCGCTCTGGCGGCGGAACTGGGCCTGAAACTGGAAAGCATTTATTTCGGCGGCGGCACCCCCAGTGTGCTGGAGGCCTCACAGCTTGACCGCCTTTGCACCGAAATCGAGCGGTGCTTTGACCTGTCCGCTCTGCGTGAATACACGGTGGAATGCGGCAGGCCGGATACCATCACCCTGCCCAAGCTTCGCACCCTGAAGATGCACGGGGTCAGACGCGTCAGCATCAATCCCCAGACCTTCTCTCAGGAGGTGCTGGATAATGTGGGCCGCCGGCATACGGTGGAGCAGGCTGTAAGCGCCTACAAGCTGGCAAAGGCCACGGGCTTTGATGTTATCAATATGGATTTGATTGCCGGGCTGACCGGGGACACGGTGGAGGGCTTCTGCCGCTCCGTAGATACCGCCGTGACACTGGCACCCGAGAATATTACCGTGCATTCCCTTGCCATCAAGCGCTCCTCCGAAATGGGTGAGCAGGGGGCCGAGGTGGCCGACGGCAAGGATGCAGCCGCCATGCTGGACTATGTGCAAAAGCGCCTGACGGCGGCGGGTTATCTGCCCTATTACATGTATCGACAAAGCAAGTGTGTGGGCAATCTGGAAAACGTGGGCTGGGCAAAGCCCGGCAAGGATTGCCTCTACAATGTGTTCATGATGGAGGAGTGCCACACCGTGCTGGCAGCCGGGGCAGGGGCCGTAACCAAGCTGAAGGCTCCCCGGGGCGAATACATTGAGCGCATTTTCAATTTCAAGTACCCCTACGAATACATTTCGCGGTTTGACGAGCTGACCGAACGCAAGGAAAGAATAAAAGAGTTTTATGCTGCATACAAAATAGAAGAGGCGTAATATGCGCCGAAGACGCATCGGAGGCATTTATGGCAAACTTCATTGCAAAAGAAATCAATGATAATCTGCGCATCGACCCGCTGGATTTTGTGGCCGATTGCTGCCACGCTTATGTGGAAAAGGCGGAGGCCACGGCTTTCCGCATTCTGAAACCCGGCAAAAAGATTTTAATGTTGGCGGGGCCCAGCGCCTCCGGCAAAACCACCACGGCCAAGCTGCTGTCACAGTGGGTGGAAAAGCAGGGCGGCAAGGCCGTTATCGTGTCGCTGGATGATTTTTATCTGCCGGATTTGAGTCAGTATCCGCTGGACAGTAAGGGCAACCCGGATTTTGAAACGGTGGAGGCTCTGGACTTGCCCCTGATGGAGCAATGCTTTTTACAGCTGATTGAAAAAGGCGAATGCCGGCTGCCGATTTTTGATTTTGAAACCCACGCCCGCAGCAAGGAAGAAAACCGGGTGGATTTGGGCAAGGACGGCGTTCTGATTGTGGAGGGGCTTCATGCCCTCAACCCTCTTATTACGCGCAATCTGCCCGATGAGGCAATGGCAAAGCTGTATGTGAGCGTTTCCTCCCGCGTATATGACGAGGATGGAAACCGCCTGCTGGGCCGCCGGGATTTGCGCCTGCTGCGCCGCACCATGCGGGATGTGCGCTACCGTTCCTTCTCCGCCGTGGATACCTTCGGGCGTTGGGATTCCGTTGCCGCGGGAGAAAACCGTTATCTGTTCCCCTATGAGGTGTTTGCCGACGAAAAGCTGGATTCCTTCCATCCCTGCGAGCCCTGCCTGGCGGCGGGGGAAGCGGTGGGACTGCTGAAGGAAACCGCGGGCACTCCCTTCGAGAAAAAGGCGGAGCGCCTGATTCAGAGTCTGTCGGCCTTTACCCCCATGCAGGGGGAGGATTTGCCCGAAGTATCCCTGCTGCATGAATTTTTGGGCTGAAAATAATATCACAGCGTGATTCGGATATATCAATATAAAAGACAGGAGTGAAAGGACAGTTGGAACAACAGACACAGAAAAAACAGTCCATGCTCAACGGCGCCATGATACTGGTCGTATCCGCCGTATTGGTTAAAATTATCGGAGCTATCTTCAAAATACCCATGACGGATATGCTGGGCACGGTAGGCCGCGGCTATTTCAATTCCGCCTATGAGGTATACACCCCCATTTTTGCCATTGCCATGGCAGGTCTGCCCGTGGCTGTAGCCCGCATGGTGGCGGAGAATGTGGCACTGGAGCGATACCGCGAGGCAAGAATCGTGTATCGGGTTTCCATCCGCCTGTTCCTGATTGTGGGCACCTGCGGCACCCTGCTGATGTTTTTGATAGCTTATCCGTATTGCCATTTCATTGCCGATATCCGCAATCTGCCGGCACTGATGTGCATTGCCCCCTCCATCTTTTTCTGCTGCTTTATGTCCAGTTACCGCGGCTATTACGAGGGTTTGCGCAACATGACCCCCACGGCCATTTCTCAGGTGTTTGAGGCACTGGGCAAGCTGGTGCTGGGCCTTGTTTTCATCAAGGCCTTCCAAAGCTACGGCATGTCCCAGTTCAATGCGGGAATGGCCGCCTCCGGCAATGTGAGCGCCACCGTATTCGGCACCGTGGTAAGAGATTTGACGGAGGCCAACAGTGCCATTCAGCCCTGGGCAGCGGCAGGCGCCGTTATGGGTGTTACCTGCGGCTCCATCGCCAGCACGGTGTTCCTGATGATTTGCTATAAAATCAAAGGGGACGGCTTCACCCGCGTGCAGCTTGTGAATTCGCCCAAGCCCACCCAAAGCACCGTGATTGCCAAAAACCTGATTGCCATTGCCATTCCCATGGTTATCAGCTCGCTGATTCTGAACATCACCAACCTGATTGATACCGCAACCATTCAGTCCCGTATTGCCTCCGCTTTGAATACGGAGGAGGGCTTCAACCATATCTCCGATATGTTTGCCGCATCATTCCAGACCGCCGCAGCTGCCGACCGCCTGAACCTGAAGGATAAGGCAGAGGTGGTCAAATACCTTTGGGGTGCCTACGGCACGGCTCTTGATTTTAAGAATCTGGTACCCACCGTCACCATTCAGCTGGGCGTGAGCGCCCTGCCCGCGCTGGCTGCCGCCTGGGCTGTGAAAAACCACAAAGAGGTGCGCTCCACGATTGAAACGGTGCTGCGCGTGGCCATGATTGTGGCCCTGCCTGCCGGCATCGGCATGGGCGTGCTGGCAGAGCCCATTCTGCAGATTATTTACGGCAGAGGCTCCTCCTCCGACGCCATTGCCATTGTGGCACCCATCATGGCGACCCTCAGCTTTTCCACCTTCCTGATAGCGGTTTCCACCCCCACCACCAGTATGCTGCAGGCCATCGGCAGAACGGATATTCCCGTAAAGACCGTGGGCGTTGCGGCTGTGATAAAAATCGTGTGCAACTTCATTTTTGTGGGCAATTACCGCTTCAATATTTTCGGTGCTCTTGTGGGCACGGTCGTGTTCTATATAATTGTTGTGGGCGTGAACCTTTCCTCCCTGCTGCGTATCTCCAAGGTGAAGGTGCAGTGGAGCTCCGTGTTTGTCAAACCCCTTTTGGCGGCTCTGGCCTGCGGCTTTACCGCATATGCCGTGAACGGCCTGCTCCGCATGGTGATTCCCGCCGGAAACACCGCAAGTATCTTAAACGGCAACACCGTTTCCACCCTTGCTGCCATCGGTTTTGCCGCCATTGTTTATGTGATTGCGCTTTTGTTCCTGAAGGGCGTGAAAAAAGAGGATATTTCTTCCCTTCCCAAGGGCGAAAAAATTGCAAAAGTGCTTGAAAAACATAGACTTTTAGGTTAAAATAAAAGACGGCTTTTGTGAAAGGAACTGCACAATGGTTGATTTTCAGATAAAAGAAAAGTACACGGTCTCCGACCTGGTGGAGATTATGGCCCTGCTGCGGGCTCCGGGGGGCTGCCCCTGGGATGCGGAGCAGACTCACCAAAGCATCAAAAAGAATCTGATTGAGGAAACCTACGAGGTAATCGAGGCCATCAATAAAGAGGACAAGGTGCTGTTGGAGGAGGAACTGGGCGATCTGCTTATGCAGATTGTATTCCACGCCCAAATGGAGCAGGATGTGGGCTCCTTCACCTTTGACGACGTGTGCGACGGCATCTGCAAAAAACTGATTGTGCGCCACCCCCACGTGTTTTCAAACACCGTAGTGGGGAGTGTGGAGGATGTGCTCACCAACTGGGACGCTATCAAGTACCGGACCAAGGGCCAGAAAACCGCAGGGGATTCCATGCAGAGTGTGCCCCGCGAGCTGCCCGCACTTATGCGCGGCGAAAAGCTGCAGAAGAAAGCCGCCAAGGTTGGCTTTGACTGGAGCGAGGTTGACGGTGCCCTGCAAAAGGTTTGTGAGGAGACCGAGGAACTGAAAGCGGCCATCGCCAAGGGCGATACCGCCAATCAGTTTGAGGAGCTGGGCGACCTGCTCTTCTCCGTAGTGAATGTTTCCCGCTTTATCCATTGCGACCCTGAGGAAGCCTTGACCGCCGCCAACGATAAATTCCTTGCCCGTTTTCTGGGCGTGGAAAAGCTTGCCGCCCAACGGGGCATCGACATGAAAACATCATCCCTTGAGGAACTTGACGCCTTGTGGGATGAAGTGAAAAAATCCGATATGTAACGCCGCGAGCGTTTCATAAATACAAAAATTTAAGGAGTTACAAAAATGAACAAAACAGAACTCGTAGCTGCTATTGCCGCTAAAGAAGGAATCGAGAAGAAGTGCGCTGAGAAATCCGTTAACGCCGTTATCGCCGCTATCACCGACGCTCTTGCCGCCGGCGAAAAAGTTCAGCTTGTAGGCTTTGGTACCTTTGAGACCCGCGAGCGCGCCGAGAAGGTTGCCCGCAACCCCAGAACCAACGAGACCATCACCGTTCCCGCCACCAAGGTTCCCGCTTTCAAAGCCGGTGCCGCTCTCAAGAAGGCTGTTGCCGAATAATTAAGCACTTGCATTTCCGGAGCTGCTGCCTTTGGCAGCGGCTCCTTTCTTTAAGGCAAAAGAGATTTGAACACGATATGCCTTAAAAAGCGATTTTCACGCATAATCGGGCGTTTTTTGCCTTGAAATACGACAAGGAGCAGAGTATGAGACTTGACAAATACCTGAAGGTATCAAGAATTATTAAAAGAAGAACCGTGGCAAACGATGCCTGCGATGCCAAGCACGTGAGCGTTAACGGCAAGGTGGCCCGTGCCTCCTATGAGGTGAAGGAAGGGGATATTATCGAAATCACCTTCGGCGCCTCCACCAACCGTTATGAGGTGCTCACCGTTTCCGAGCATGCCACCAAGGAATCGGCCGCTGCCATGTTCCGTCAGCTGTAATATCGGCTGCTCAAAAATGAACACAGACATATCTGCCCCTCCTGTTTCATATAGTGGAAACGGGAGGTGTTCTTTTTATGAACGATGAAAAAACAGGAAATGTGCCCGTAATCCCTCACAATCTGATTTTGGAAAACCGCAATATGCTGACCCTGACCGGGGTGTCCGATGTGGACAGCTTTGATGAGCAGACCGTGGCTGTGTTTACCCAGCTGGGGGAACTGACGGTGCGGGGGAGCGACCTTCATATCAACAGGCTCTCCGTGGAAACGGGAGAACTGACGGTGGAGGGTAAAATCGATGCGGTAATGTATGCGGAGCCTCAGCCCTCCGGCGGCGGGTTCTTCAGCAAAATGTTTCGCTGATGACTTATATCCACGGTGTATCTTTTCAGATAAAAGCCTTTTTTCAGGTGGTGGGGCTGGGCTTCCTACTCGGAATTCTGTATGATGTGTTCCGCTTTTTGCGGTGGCTGACGGGGAACCGCTTCTGCGCGGTGTGGGATGTGCTGTTTTGCCTGATATCCGCCTTTGCCGATTTCTGCTTTATTCTTGCCTTTCACGACGGGTTGTTCCGCACCTATCTGTTTGTGGGGGAGGCGGTGGGCTTCGGTGCCTATTACCTTGCTTTGGGTCGGCTGAATTTTCGCTTGGGAGCGTCGGTCACCCGCGTCATTCGCCACAGAGGGAGCCGTGTGAAAACTTTCTTTCAACGGCGAGGAAAAGCCGTTTGGGGCAGAATGAAAACCCGGAAGGAGACATCGGGTAACGAGGCAGAGGGAAACCGATTGCAATAATGGAAAAAACTTTGAAAAAAGAGAAAAAGACTCTTGAAAAAACGGAAACAGGTATGGTATAGTTTAAAAGGATATTTTTGATTATTAATAAAAAGGAAAGTATTGATAGATGAAGTCCGAAACCGTAAAGAAAAGAAAATACAGTGTATTACTGATGGCGCTGTTATTGCTGCTCGTCATATACTTTGTTGCCACTTTGATCGGTCTTCGCACGGATATTAAGGCACAGGCAGCTGAAAACGAGCGCATCAGCGAGCAGATTGAGGCGCAGTCTGCTGAAAACGAAGAGCTGGAAGCCCTCATCAACAGTGATGATAAGAATGCCTACATTGAGCACCGGGCCCGGGCGGATTATGACTATGCCGACCCCGACGAGCGTGTGTATCACGATGCCGTTGATTAATCCGGTATCTCTGCAGGCTGAAACGGTTTATTATTCGCTCATGGGGCGAGTTGTATTTTTTCAAATGGAGGACCGCTTTTATTTATGCAAATTGAAGAGGGCGCAATACTGACCGGTAAAGTAACCGGACTGACTGATTTCGGAGCTTTTGTTGAGCTTGAAGGCGGCAAAACAGGCATGATACACATCTCCGAAGTTTCCACATCCTATGTAAAAGATATCAAAGATTTCCTTACCGTCGGGCAGGAGGTCAAGGCAGTTGTAGTTGCCGTCAGCCCCGAGGGTAAAATCAGCCTTTCCAGCAAACGGCTGATGGAGAAGGAAAAACCCGCTCAGCCTCAGAGTGAGCAAAAGCAGCAGTTCCGTCCCCGCCGTACCGAACGGCGTTCATCGCCTCCCGTGTGGAACGGTGTAAAATCCAATGCTCCCGCACCGGGCGAAAAGCAGTCCTTTGAGGATATGATGGCCCGCTTCAAGCAGGTCAGCGACGAAAAAATGACCGACTTAAAGCACGCCAACGATTCCAAACGCGGCGGCGGTTATTCCCGCAGGGGCGGCAATAAACAGTAAATAACATGGGGGATGCCGCACATCCCCCCTTATTTTTTCATCAATCAGGAGTCGAAAAATGAGAGAAATTCATGTTGACAGTATCACAAAAACCGTAAAAGAGCTTTGCATTCGCGCCAATAAGGTGCTGCCCGCCGATCTGGAGGAGCTGATTCGCAAATCCGTGTGCCTTGAGCAGACGGAGCCTGCCAGAGGCATTATGGATTGCCTTTGTGACAATATGGATGCGGCCAGAGAACTGAACATCCCCATCTGTCAGGATACGGGCATGGCTGTGGTATTTGCCGAAATCGGGCAGGATGTGCACATTGTGGGCGGCAGTTTTGAAGAGGCGGTGAACCGGGGCGTGGCACTCGGCTACACCGAGGGCTTTTTGCGCTGCTCCGTTGTGGCAGACCCCATTCGCAGGGGCAACACGGGCAACAACACCCCCGCCGTTCTGCACACCCGCATTGTGGACGGTGAAGGCCTTCACATCACCGTGGCACCCAAGGGCTTCGGCTGTGAAAACATGGGCCGCATCAAAATGTTTACCCCCTCCGCCAAGCGGGAGGATATTGTGAATTTTGTGGTGGAAACCGTGAAAACGGCAGGGGGAAATCCCTGCCCGCCCGTTGTGCTTGGTGTGGGCATCGGCGGCGATTTTGAACAGTGCGCCCTGCTTGCCAAAAAAGCGCTTTGCCGCCCCGTCAGCGTGCCGAATGCGGATGCGTTTTACCGTGAACTGGAGCAGGAAATGCTGCGTGAGGTGAATACCCTCAACATAGGCCCTCAGGGCTTCG
>JAZRWZ010000061.1:0-3244 GCA_045599985.1 Acutalibacteraceae bacterium
CGGATTGTATAGACAAAATCTTACCCGGAACATCTGTTTACGGAGGACTTATCTCGAGTGATATAAAACATATGTTGAATGATAAGAGCATTCATGTATTCGATTATTACAAGTGGGAACGCGTTTCTGCCGCCAATTCGGTTCCCACAGCACAGGGAGTATTGAAAACCATTCTTTCACTAACAGAAAAAACTTTGGATAATGTTAAAGCAATTGTAACAGGATACGGAAAATCCGGCAGTGCAATTTGCAGTATGTTAAACTCGCTTCACGTAAATGTTGTTGCCGTTGCTCGCAGCAGAAAAAGTCGTGAAATGGCCAATGCTGCCGGTATTACATGCAAGTCATTTGATTTACTGACCGATGAAGTGCATGATTCCGATTTTATTATCAATACCGTGCCTGCCCGGGTAATCACAGGTAAAGTTATCGCAAATTTGCCTGATGAAGCATGTATCATCGATATTGCATCTGCTCCTTACGGCACCGATTTTGATGCCGCGAAAGAAAGAGGCATATTTGCCGTTGCGGCAGGGGGATTGCCCGGAAAAACTGCTCCGCAAACGGCGGGAATCATGCTGGCGGATGCCATTATTTCTCATATGAGAGGTGAAAAAATTGAATAGCGGAATCAAAATAGGGTTTGCTCTTTGCGGCTCCTTCTGCACCTTCGAAAAAGCAATTATTCAAATGGAAAATCTTGTGAATCAGGGGGCAGAAGTCTACCCTATCATGTCTGAAACAGCTTTTTCAACAGAAAGCAGGTTCGGTTCCTCTGTTTCAATCCGAAATAGAATTGAAAGCATATGCGGGCGAGATATCATTCATACGCAAAGCGAGGCGGAGCCTATCGGCCCCCAAAAGCTGTTGGACATCCTGCTGATTGAGCCCTGCACGGGCAATACAGCTGCTAAACTTGCAAACGGCATTGTTGATACAACGGTTACATTGGCTGCCAAAGCTCATCTTCGTAATGAGCGCCCTCTTGTCATAGCCATGGCAACCAATGACGGCCTTTCTTCTGCCGCGGCGAATATCGGAAAGCTGCTAAACAACCGAAATGTGTTTTTTGTGCCTATGGGGCAGGATAACAGCAAGCAAAAGCCCCGTTCCCTGATTGCGGATTTCGGAAAGACACAGTTGGCCTTGGAGGCTGCATTACTCCGCAAACAACTTCAGCCCATTTATTCCTATATCGGATAAATTATTGAAATCACTGCTTATCACGGCGGTTGTTCATGAGACAGCCGCCGTATTTTTAAGTTAATTTTTACTTTTTGATATTGAACAAATCCTATTCCCTTGGTATAATATGGTGTCAAATTATGGATTAATGTTTTACGGAGGCATTATGAAGGGTAAACTGATTGTGATTGAAGGCCTTGACGGCAGCGGAAAATCCACACAACTTGCCAAGCTGAAAGAAAAGTTGGAGGCCGGCGGGGGTTCCGTGCGTCAGATTAAACTTCCGAATTACGATGATCCCGCATGTGAAACGGTTAAGATGTATTTAGCCGGACGGTTTGGCACGGAACCCGGTGATGTCAATGCCTACGCCGCTTCTTCTTTTTACGCCGTTGACCGTTTTGTCAGTTACACCTGCTATTGGAAAAAGGACTACCTTGAAGGTAAGGTAATTTTAGCTGACCGCTACACGACGTCTAACGCCTACCATCAGTTGACAAAACTTCAGCCATCCGAATATGACAGTTACCTGAGCTGGTTAGAAGATTATGAATATGATAAGTTAGGAATTCCTGCTCCCGATGCTGTCATTTATCTGGATATGCCGGTAGAGGCTTCCCAAAAACTGATGACTTCCCGATACCACGGTGATGAAAGCAAAAAGGATATTCACGAAGCAAATGTCAGTTATCTTGAAAAGTGTCGCGTTGCTGCCGATTACTCCTGCAGCAAACTCGGCTGGCACAGAATCGTCTGTGCGGAAAACGGAGAACCCAGAACTATCGAAAGTATTGCCGATGAAGTGTTCGATTTTGTAAATCAAGTGCTTAACAACTAATATTCGAAAAGAGGACAAGTTATGTTTTATCTTTATTTCGCCAATGGCACCGAAGAGGTTGAGGCCATTGCCGCCCTTGATGTTATGCGCCGCGCCGGTTTGGATGTAAAAACTGTCGGAGTAGGCAATAAAACCGTTGTCGGTTCCCACGGTGTAACCGTTACCTGTGATTTGGCAGAAAACGATGCTGCCGCTTTTGACAGATTAGAAGGCATTGTATTGCCCGGCGGTATGCCCGGAACATTAAATCTTGAGGCTTCCGATGCAGTTCAAAAGGCAATCCGCTACTGTGATGACAATGATAAATTACTCTGCGCCATCTGTGCCGCTCCCTCCATTCTCGGCCATGCAGGTGTTTTACAGGGCAAAAAAGCGGTATGTTTCCCCGGCTTTGAAAAAGAATTAACAGGTGCCCTGCATTATGACGGGTATGTTTGCCGTGACGGCAATGTGGTGACCGGCAAAGGCATGGGCTGTGCTGTTTTGTTTGGTTTTGCTATCGTTGAGGCCGTAAAAGGTAAAGCTGTGGCAGATGACCTGAAAATGACTTTGCAGTGTGCCATATGACCGATATAGATTTTGAAAAGGCTGCATTACGGCAAGCGTCATTGACCAAACGCCGCAGTCTTTCCCAAGATATAAAACAAAGCCTTGATGATTCTGTGTTTCGGCAGCTTCTGTCTTTGGATTTGTTGTACCGTGCCGAAAAAATATTTATGTATGCTTCTACGCCTTTGGAAGTAAGCACGGTTAAAACGGCCGAATACTGTTTGAACCACAAAAAAACAGTTTGTTTTCCGATTTGTCTGCCTCAACACCAAATGGCGTTTATGCCTGTTTCCGGGTTATCCGATTTAATTTCCGGGACATACGGTATTCCAGAACCCCGATTCGACGCAGACTCCGTTATTGTTCCTTCGGAATTTGATTTATGTATTGTTCCCGCCCTTGCCGTTGATAAAAGTGGCTTTCGCTTAGGCTACGGCGGCGGGTATTATGACCGTTGGCTTGCGCAAAATAAGGTAAAAAAGGCTGTTCCTTGCTACGAATTCAATCTTGTAGATAAAGTACCTGTCGGCGAATTCGATATTGCCGCAGACTTTGTGATAACAGAAAAACAATGTATTCCAATTCATCCCGATTGCTCAGACGGGAAGGAGGTTTATTGATGGACGATAATAACAGACCCGGTAACGGCTTCAGCTTTTTCGGTGCAAATGA
>JAZRWZ010000062.1:0-1630 GCA_045599985.1 Acutalibacteraceae bacterium
CGGCTACAATTAAAATAATAACAATACTGGGTATGATGAGACCCAAGGTGGCGACCAGGGAGCCCCAAATACCGCCGGTGGTGAAGCCGACATAGGTGGCCATGTTTACCCCGATAGGGCCGGGGGTGGATTCGCTGACCGCCAGCATGTCGGCAAGCTGAGAGCGGGTAAACCAACCGGTTCGGTCGGCCATGTCGTTCAAAAAAGGCAGGGTGGCAAGACCGCCGCCGATAGCAAACAGGCCGGTTTTGAAGAACTCATAGAACAATCGGAGGTACAGCATCACTTGCCACCTCCTATATTTTGAATCAGAATACCCGCAAAAGCGGCCAGCAGAACATAGAGGATAGGGGACAGGGAGGTAAACAGGGTCAGCGCCAGCACGGCGGCAAAAATCAGACCGCCCCAGATGTCACGGACAGCGCTTTTCCAGAGTTTCAGCACGGCGTTGAAGATGAGCACGCAAACGCATACCCGAATGCCGGCAAAGGAGTGCTGTACCCATGCAAGGTGGGAGAAGTTGGTGATGAGACCTGCCAGAACGGAGATGATAACGAGGCTGGGGAACACTATGCCCAGCGTGGCAAAGATGCCGCCCAAAATGCCGCGGCGTTTTTGCCCGATGAATGTGGCGGTATTGACGGCGATGATACCGGGGGTGCACTGGCCGATGGCAAAGTAGTCGGTCAGCTCTTCATCCGTGGCCCAGTTTTTGTTTTCTACCACCTCACGCTGCAAAATGGGCAGCATGGCCATGCCGCCGCCGAAGGTCATGACGCCGACTTTGGCAAAGGTGAGGAAAAGATTAAATAGTTCTTTCATGGGACACTCCTTTTTAGACTGCTGATTTGCTGGCATTGTAGCATAATTCCCGGGGAATGTAAACCGGCTGCGCAGGAACAAATACCTGTCATAAGAAAATTACATGGTTTTGTGCAAAGCTGACAAAAACCACCACAATATTTTGGGGTATCTTGGAGAAGAAATCACTTGCAATTTGCGTTTGCCGCCTTTATAATAAGCAAGAAAAAGTGAAGGGAGGAGACCACCATGACGTGTGCCGTGAAAGCAAAAACGAAAGTGTGTGGGACTCCTGTTTTCTTTTCTGATAGTGTTTCTGTTTTTTGCCGGTGATTTTTTCACCGGTAATTTTTTTACCTTGTTCGCAAAATTTTATAAATATATATTACAAATGAAAGAGAGGTCTGTCACAAATGAAAAAAGAAATCGGACAAGAAGCCATCTATGATGCCAAGACCCTTGGCACACCCCGTATGCTGGTGCTGGGCGTACAGCATCTGTTCCCCATGTTCGGCGCCACCGTGCTGGTGCCCCTGCTGACCGGCTTGAGCGTTTCCGCAACGCTGCTGTTCGCCGGTATCGCAACCCTGTTTATGCATCTGGTCACCGGACGTAAGGTGCGCGTGTTCCTGGGTTCCTCCTTCGCCTTCCTGGGCGGTTACTTCTCCATCGTCGCCATGGGCGCCGACAAGGGGTTGACCCAGGCCCAGTCCCTGCCCTATGCCTGCGTGGGCGTCGCCTGCGCCGGTGTGCTGTACCTGATCCTCGCCGCCATCTGCAAGGCCGTGGGCAGCAGCAAGGTCATGAAGTTCTTCCCCCCTGTGGTCAC
>JAZRWZ010000063.1:0-5763 GCA_045599985.1 Acutalibacteraceae bacterium
CACCCGCCTCTCTGAGCCTACTGCCGCCGACTACGCCTTCCTCAACGAGAAGCGCAGCAGACCCAGCGTGCAGGAGCGATATGCCGCTACCATGCGGCAGTACCGTGCGCTTCAGGCTCAGATATCCAAGGCAAAGAAGGAACTTGGCACAGCCGGTCAGCACATTCTGAGCGAGAAGGCGCTGGATATGTTCGCCAAGAAGGTGAAGAAGGACTCCCAGACCACCATGACCATGGACGAGCTGAAGGAAAGGCTGCAGGCCATCTACGATTACACCGTAGTGAACGACACCGACACCGTGAAGGAATTCAGCGAGAGCGTGCTGTATAACGCGGTGTATGAGCTTGCCTCGGATATGCTCAAGCAGGCGGAGATGACAAAGGCCGAAAGGCTTGCCGTGGATTTCGGGGAGGAGGGCCTTGTGGATGCCCTCAACAATATCGAATCCATGCGCGGGAAGTCCGTGCTCATCAGCAAGGAAATGTATAACAAGCTGAACAGCGGCAAGGCGGGATTCGACAGTTATGCAGACTTCAAAAAATCCATGCCCGGTATCCGCTTCACAATCAATGAAGCAAATCAGGATGCCATGCCGTGGGAAACCTTCTATGCTTCCGTAACAGACGGTGCCGAATACATCTATAACCAGATGGCTGACAACATAGGCGTGAACGCCGACACCGACCTTGCACAGCCGCAGCTTGTGTATGCTGTTTTTGCCGCTGCAACGGAGCCTGTGAGCGTTTATACCGATGACGGGTACACAGACATTGCCTCCGCCACAGATGCCCTTACAATGGACATTATGGACAATTTCTTTAACCTGCCCGAAATGGATTTTGCCGAGATGATTAAGCGCGAGAAGAAGAATGCAAACGACATGCTGGCAGAGAAGGACAGGAGGATGATTGAGCAGGCGGAGCGCATGGACAGGGAGCGACAAGCCGCCGTGAGAAGGGCCAAGGCGGAGATGAGGGCCGAACTTGATGAAGAGCGCAAGGCAACAGGAACGGAAAGATTACAAAAAAACGAAGCGCTATCCAAGCTGAAGCAGACGGAACAAACCCTTTCAAAGACTGCCCGTCTGCTCAAACGCAGCGAGGAGCTTCGTATTCAATCCAAGGACACGCAGAACAGAAAGGCAATGCGCGAATCCATCATCAAGAAGGTAAAGAAGCTCGACACCCTCCTTCGCAATCCCACAGATATGCGACATATTCCCGAAACTTTGCGAAAATCTGTCAAGGACTTTGTTGCCATGTTCACGCAAGACACTTCCGTATTTAATCAGGATAAACTTGCCCAGCTTGCCACATATTATGAGTATGCATTCAAGGGAAACAAGAATACCGGCGCTGACGAGAGCGGAAGTTATGATGACTCCCTGAAAGACTATATTCTTGAACTGGCAATGCTCATCAACGGAAAGCGCCTTTCACAGCTTAACGAGGCAGAGACCAGAAGCGTGAAGAATATTGTGGATGCCGTATACAAGGCAGTATCCGATGAAAACAAGCGCTTCTACGGTGACAAGAGCGAGCGAATCTCTGACATCGGAGATAAGGCGCTTGAACTGCAAAGCAAACTGCCGCCGCAGAGAAAGGGATATCTGGAGCGGAAGGTTGGCGATGCAGTAATCAAACTGAAATTCGGCAATATGCTGCCCGATTCCTTCTTCCAGAACCTGCAAAACGAGGAACTGTACAAGATGTTCAAGGCCCTGCGGCAGGGGCAGACCGTAGCCGCCAAGAATTACCTGAAGGGAAAAGAAAAATTCGACTCCATTGCCGAAAAATATCACTTCGACAAGTGGCGCAATAACAAGATAGATTGCACCGTGGAAGGCGACAAGACGGAAATGAAAATCGGGCTGGCGCTGTCGTTATACGCTACCTACAAGAGGGAGAAGAATATCGGCACATCCCATATCCTTACCGGCGGAATCAAGCTGAATGAGAATATGTCCAAGCAGGCCAAGGATGTGAAGAAGCTGCAAGCGCGGAAAATCACAACCAGCGAATTGCAGAACATATTCGACAAGCTGACAGATGAGCAGAAGGCCTATGCTGATGAGGTGGTGAAATATCTTTCCACAGATATGTCGGAACTCGGCAATGAGGTTTCGCTTGCCATGTTCGGCTACAAGAAGTTTGAAGAGGACTACTACTTCCCGATTACTTCCAACCCGAATGAGATATTCTTCAAGGAAGGACTGGAAAGCGACAGGCGCATGAAGCACTCCAGCTACACCAACGCCATCAACGCAAATGCAAACAATTCCATTATCATCAACGATTTCACCGAAATCGCCTTTTACCATGTGAAGCAGATGTGCGACTACAACGCGCTTGTGCTTCCGCTTGAGGACTTCCGCCGCGTGTATAACTACAAGAACGGTGCCGGAAACAGCCTGCGGGATGCAATCGAAGCCACTTACGGGGCTGATGCAAATAAATATATCGAGGAATTCCTGAAGAACATCAACGGCGGCGCGATGAAGGACAGGAACGAGGCGGTGTTTGACAAGCTGCTTTCCAAATTCAAGAAGAACGCCGTGGTAGCAAGCACAAGCGTTACCATCCAGCAGCCCATGGCTGTTGTTCGCGCCATGGCCTACATCAACCCGAAGTATTTCATTTCGTCCTCTTTCCGCAATTTCTCCGTTGAGAAGGCAGACGGTAAGCTGGTGAACAAGAGCTACAACGAGCTGATGCAATACTCCGGCAACGCCATTCTCAAGGAAATCGGCGGATATGACACAAGCACCTCCGCCGGTGTTGTCGAATGGATGATAGGAAAAACAAACAGGAATAAGGGCTTGCAGGTATATGACAAGGTAAATGATGTACTTGGTGCAGCGCCGCAGCTTGCCGATAAAATAACATGGGCGCATATCTGGGAGGCCTGCAAAAAGGAAGCCTTCGCGCAGTACAAGAATACCGACATGACCCGTGAGCAGGTGCTTGAGAAGGCCGGGGAGCGATTCGACTATGTTACCGACAAAACTCAGGTGTATGATTCCGTATTCATGAATACGCCGTGGATGGCAAGCAAATCACTCTTCATGAAATCCTTAACCTCATTCCGGGCAGAGCCGACAAAGACGGCAAACATGGTGTTTGATTCGGTATTCGGAAAGAACAGAAAGAACGGCCCGAACAAGGCAAGAGTGCTTGCCTCCTGCTTCTTCTCCATTGCCATTACCAATCTTGCAAAGGCCGTTATCACAGCGAGCCGGGATGATGACGATGACAAGACATGGCTTGAGAAGTGGCTTGCAGGTGCCGTATCCGGCACGGTAACCGACATCTTGAGCCTTGTGCCTTTGATGGATTTTGTCTCAGATAAGATTCAGGGCTATGACGATGAAACAATTCTATCTCAGACAATCGGTGCAGGTGTTACAGCAATCACGGGAATGGTTGAAGCGCTTGTAGAAGATGACAGGAAAAAAATAATAAACAGCAGCCTGAATCTTGGAGATACATTAGGTCTGTACATAGGCATCCCGTTTAAAAACATAAGGCGTGAGGGCAAGATGGTCATAAATATCGTGAACAACGCAAAGCGCAGCGCCGCCGGAGAAAGCCAAAAGACTACCGGGCAGGGAATCATTCAGGCTATCCTCGATTCGGTATACATCAACAACAAGCAGGTGTTCTCACAAACAGACTCCGAGCGAATCTATAACGATATCGTCAACGGAAACAGAAGCGACTATGACCGCATGGAAGCCTATTATACCGCCAACGAAAAATCCTTCGATTCGGCTATTGTGAAATCGCTGAAGGAGAATGAACCCAAGGTGGTGGAGGCAGCCGTAGCGCTTACCACCGGCGACACGGAGACATACGAATCCGTTCTTAACGAGTTGGAAGACGGCTTCGGGAAGATGAACACAAGCGATGCCATCAAGTATATGCAAGGCCAAATCCAGTCAGCCGCGACAGCCATAGACCAAGGAGATGCAGATGGAGCTGATGAGGCACTCAAGAATCTCACAATGTCAGGCTATGACACCGAAGCAATTCAGAACGCCATCGACCAGACAGCACCGAAGATGACGAAGGAAAAATACAAAAGAATCTTCAACGATGATACCGTTAAGACTACCATTGCCGACAGCAACGAATCTCTGCTTGACGATATGTATCAGGAATTTATCGACCAGGCGGAATTCAACGGCAAATACGGCACGGAGGCCACCGAAGCCGCTGACAAAAAGATGGTATCGCTCATCAAGGATGCGTACAAGGAAGGCGGCATGAGCTGGGATACAGCGACAATGTACCTTAACCGCTACGGCGAATTTGACGAAAATGCACTGTGGAAGCTTCGCAACGAGCTTGATTATGACGGCGAAGGTAATTACAGCCAGTACGGAGAATTCAAGAGCGCATTCGAGAGCGGAGATTACGCGAAAATGGCGCAGGAAGGCGACCTGCTGATTGAGCACGGTGTAGATGCCGGAACTATGAGAGGTGAAATAACAAAGGCGGCAAAGAAGACATACATTGAACTGTATTATTCCGACCCCGCCGCAGCAAAAGAGATGAAGGAAGAACTCATCGAGCTGTATGTTCGCTTCGGCATTGAAGGCAACAAAAGCAAGACACCAAGGCAAAAGGCATCCGATAACATTGACAAATGGCTTAATTAAAAGAACGGCGGGGAGGCAATACGGCTTCCCCGCTTTTCTTGTAGTAACAAACCGTAATCCGTATATGTTTTAATTATATTGAGGTGATAACAATGATTCTTGAATGTGCGCAGAACGATGTAATGCCTATATATATATCATTGTATAACGGGAACGAGCCGCGCATGCTCACCTATGACAACGAATCCGGCGATTATGAGCAGATTCGATTCAAGTGCAAGGTGGCTACACGGCAGGCGGAGGACGGCACGCTGAATGACGATGATACCCCCGGCGCCTTCACTATTGTGGCAGAGAGCAACAAGGAGGATAGCGGAGCAGATACCGCGAGAAACGGGATTCAGGTTGACGGCGATGCCAAAAACTATCTGAAGGTAGCCATCGACATGGCGGCAATCAAAGCAATCCCCGGAAGATATCCCATTGAAGTGAGCATTGTATCCTACAAGGAAGACCATGAGAGAAGCCGCAAGGAAGAAGATACTGAGCGGCACAAGACTACCGTGGCTTTTGCTGACGAATCCTATTTGATTATTCACGGGGAGGTGGAATGATGGCGATTGTTGCCCATATTATCAACGGCACGGCGGAGGACACAGAGCCTACCGTTGTTAGAGCGAATGTGCCGAAATTTGTAAATGGCGTTGACGGCTTCAATCCTGCCGTAACCGTGACGGAAATCACAGGAGGCCACCGCGTTGGAATCACCGACAGAGAGCATCAGGGAGCTGCGCAGGTGACATTCAATGTTATGGATGGCGTTAAAGGTGACACCGGCCCCCAAGGCCCTCAAGGCATTCAGGGGCCGCAGGGTGAACAAGGCCCGCAGGGTGAGCAGGGAGAACAGGGAATTCAGGGGCCGCAAGGCCCTGCCGGGGAAACGCCAAGTTACACAGAAGGCGCAGGCATCGCCATTGCAAACAACACCGTGTCGCTGAACCTTAACACGATTGATGCCGCCGGTTCCGATTATGTGTTAAACAACAACAACGATTTTATTCCGCTGTTCAACATCATAAGCGGCCATAAAAGAATAAGTTTTGCAGACTTCGTGAGAAATCTGTGGAATAAGTTAAAGGCCTCCAACAACTATGCGGCAGATT
>JAZRWZ010000064.1:0-12978 GCA_045599985.1 Acutalibacteraceae bacterium
TTTGCCGCTAACAACTTTTCTTCCTTCCCCCTCGGGGGAAGGTGGCGCGGCGTAAGCCGTGACGGATGAGGGGTCAATATCCCTTTGCCTTATTTCCCCTCATCCACCACCTTTGGTGGTCCCCCTTCCCCCGAGGGGGAAGGAAGGAGAGCATACCATCAACCCCTCCCTCCTGATTCCTCACAAACCATAACTCCTCACTAAATAAAGCCCCCATACATAAAAAGGCTTCATCGAACATTGCCGATGAAGCCTTTTCTGCATCATTATTTAATTATTCCGGTATTGCTTTGAAAAATGCCGGTTTGCTTTGAAATAATCCGGTATTGCTTTGAAAAATGCCGGTTTGTTTTGAAATAATCCGGTATTGCTTTGAAAAATCCGGTTTTGTATTGGAAAATATGTGCTGCCTTAAAAATTACTGCTTCACGCCGTCCACATATACGGGCAGAGCCTTGAACAGGCCGCGGAAGAAGGCGATGAATTTATCGAAGAAGCCGTGCTTTACGGTAACCTTCACGGTGTATTCGTCACGCAGGGTGCCGGAGCCGTAAACAATGGCGGTCACGGTAAAGTCGCCGGTGGCCTGGGTCACGGTGCAGCTCTTGCTGCTCTCGGTGGCGGTGGTGGGGGTGCCGTTGTTCACCTTCCACTGTACGGTGCAGCCCTCGGGGGCAGCCACATTGAAGTTGAAGGTAAGGGTGGATTTGTAATCCACGGTCACGGCCTGATTGTCATAACCCTTGATTTCGATATAGGCATACTCGGTATGATTGCAGCCGGAGCGGGTGCAGGTTCTGCTCTTGAGATATTTCTGAGAGGAGTCGGTGTTGCGAACCCATGCGCCGAACTGGTGGCCCGGAGCATCGGCGGTTTTCACAACGTGATTGCAGCGCTCGCATCTCTTGAAGCCGTCGGTGGTGCAGGTGGCGGCGGTTTCCACATAGGCGTGGTTCGCGGTGCAGTCCACATACAGAATGGCATCGCCTGCGGGCATGGTGAAGGAGCCGCTGGTGGAGGTCTTGCTCTCCGTCAGGTTGCTGTCGGCCTTTCTGCCTTTGTAAAGGGCAACGGAGTTCACGGTGATGCAGCCCTTGTTGGTGGCGGAGAAATCCACAAAGTAGGAGAGGGTAGCGCCCTCAAACAGCTTCAGCTCGTAAACATTCTTATAAAGGGTGTTCAGGGTGATGTCGAATTCGCTCAAATCCACATTGCTCTGCACCTTCACGGTGTATTGCTTCTGGGTGATGTACTGGAAATCGTTCAGCTTTCTGCCGGAGGCGGAAGCGCCGTCATATATAAGGATTTTGCCGCTGAGCTCGGTGCCCTTGCCGCCGTTCTGCACATAGTCGCCGTTCACATAGAGAGTGCCGGCGATGTTGGTGGTGCAGTTCACGGTCAGCTTGCCGTCCTCATCCACGGTGAGGGAGGCGTTTTTGGGCAGAGTGAATTCCTCGCCGTTCACGGTAACGTTGGATTTGATGAAAACAGCGTTCTGAACGGTGGTTTTGTCGGTAGCGGTGTCGTGAATCAGGGCAGAAACAAGGCTGCCCACGGAGCCGCTGTTGTTGATGATGTTGTAATAAATGCCGCCTCTTACATTACCGCTGTTGTTCACGGGGCCGTAGTAGGAGCCGCCGGTGACGGAGGCGGTGGCTGCCACATTCACAGTGCCGTTGAAGGTACCGCTTGAGATGGCGTTGTTGGCATTTACGGTGCCGTCAAAGGTGCCGCCGTTGATAATGCCGTTGGCGGTGACGGTGCCCTTGAAGGTGCCGCCGTAAACAGCGGGGGACTCCACTTTGATTACATTGACGGAGCCTTTTTCAACGGTGACGGGGCCGGTGAAGGTGCCGCCGGTGATGTAGCCGCCGGTGGCCACGGTAACAGCGCCCTTGAAGGTGCCCTTGTTGACGGTGGCACCCTTGGCAATGGTTACCTTGCCGGTGAATACGGAGTTGTCGTTGATGTCGTCACCGGAGAGAATGGTGATATCGTCGCTGACGGTTTTGTCCATGTAGTTGGCGGCATAGGTAACGGGCACAATGCCCAGCACCATGATGACAGCCAGCACAAGGGAAAGAATTCTTTTTTTCATGATGTTCCTCCTGAATGCGGGAAGCGGGGAATCGCTTCCTCAATATCATTTCCATTATACCGAAAAACGGGATTTCGTCAATCGCTTTGGGGAATAAGTTAACCGAATTAAGTAAAAATTAAGAAGCGGGGAGCCATGAGTATCCCCGCCTCTTTCGGAAAATCAATATTATTTGATAACGAAATACCCTTTTGCAGGCAGGGTAAGGCTGCCGGAGAGCATATTCCCCGTGAGCAAATCGGTGTAGGGCTTATCTAATGTTACGGATTTGGGCGCATCACCGAAATTCATCAAAAAGATGACCTCGCCCCGCTTGCGCAGGGATACGCCGCGCTCAAAGGTGATGGGGCAATCGGGGGCAATGCCCGTCTTTTGAAGCAGAGCGGCGCAGAAATCATCGGCAAAATCCCCGTCATTGCGAAAAGCCGCGTAGTAAGCCGTGCCCTTGCCGAAGGTGTTGGCGGTAACGGCGGGCAGACCCTTGTAGAAATCGCTTTGGTAGGTGCCAAGCACCTCGGCACCCTCGGCGTAAATGATATCGCACACATGGTCAACGGAGTAGGCCTTGCCGCCGAATTCCGCCTTGCCGGGAGCGGTGGGCAAAAGGGAGTCCGTTTCCTCATTGCGGATGCCGAACACCTTGCGAAGGCCGTCCCCGGGCCAGCCGCCCAGATAGCAAAGGTCGTTTTCATCGGTGATGGCCGTCAGGTAGGTGGCAGCCAATGTGCCCCCCGCCGCCACAAAATCGGCAAGCCGCTGACCCGCGCCGGATTTTATGGAGTAAAGGTAGGGGGCGATAATCAGGTCATAGGGGGAGAAATCGTCATCGGCACCGATGACATCCACGCTGTAACCACGGCGGTGGAAGGGGGCATACCATTTTACGCACTCCTTCACATAGTCCCGGCGCTTATTGTTGTAGCCGCAGTAGTATTTGATTGCCCACATGTTTTCCCAATCGCAGATAACCGCGATTTTGCTTTGGCAGCGGCCGCCCTTTACGGCATCCAGCTTTTCCAGCTGTTCGCCCAAGCGGGAAACCTCACGGAACACCCGGGTATTCTCGTTGCCCACATGGTCAACCACCGCGCCGTGGAATTTTTCGTGACCGCCCCGGGATTTGCGCCACTGGAAATACTGCACGCTGTCGGCACCGTGGGCCACCGCCTGCATGGAGGAGAGGGCCTGCATGCCGGGGGCGGGCAGCTTGTTCACATCCTTCCAGTTCACGTTGGCGGGGGTGCTTTCCATCATGAAGAAGGGCTTGCCGCCGCCCATGGTGCGGAACACATCGTGCACAAAGCCGGTTTCCTCCGCAAGGGCCGTGTCATCCCCCTGATTCCATTCGGGGTAATTATCCCAGGATATGATATCCAGCTCCTTCGCCATCAACCGGTAGTTGATGCCGTCATACATCCTCATCATGTTGGTGGTTACGGGAATATCCGGGGTCAGCTCCCGCAGGGGGGCTATCTCGTTTTTCATAAAGGAGATGTGGCTGTCCGTAACAAAGCGGTTCCAGCAGAGCTTTAAGGCGGGCACATGGTTTTCGCCCCGGAATTTGGGGGAGCTTATCTGGCTCCAATCCGTAAAGCGGTGGCTCCAGAAGCCGCCCCACCATGCCTCGTTGAGAGCCTCTAAATCGTTATGGTAGTAATCCTTCAGCCAGTCACGAAAGGCCTCCTGACATAACGGGCAATGGCAGGCGCCGCTGTATTCGTTGGAGATGTGCCACATTTTCAAAGCCGGGTGGTTGGCATAGCGCTCCGCCAGCTTGCGGTTGATAAGGGCCACCTTTTCCCGGTAGAGGGGGGAGGTGAGGCAGTGGTTGTGGCGCACGCCGTATTCGTTGCGGATGCCGCTTTCCTCCACCCGCAGCACCTCGGGGTATTTCTGCGCCATCCATGGGGGTCTGGCGCCGGAGGGGGTGGCCAGAATGATGCCGATGCCGTTGGCGGCGGCCTTATCCATCACTTCATCCAGCCACGCAAAATTGAATTCGCCCTCGGCGGGCTCCAGCAGCGACCAGGCAAAAATGCCCACGGTGGCGCTGTTCACATGGGCCAACTTCATTAAACGCATATCCTCATCCGGCACACCGGGGTAACGGATCCATTGGTCGGGATTGTAATCCCCGCCGTGAACAAGGTGGGTAAAGGTGTTGTCTGTCATACCGATTCTCCTTTTTTATGTGTTTCAGGGCGAAAAACGCCCGGAAAGGGGGGAATACCGCAAACCTGCGGGTCTGCTTTCATCATAACGAAAAAGGCGGCGTTTGTCAAAGCAAAATACCAATCATTTCCGCTGATAAAACGGCGCGGGGGGCGAATGCTATGAATGTCCGAAGCGAGGGCGGCAAAACACCCACAAAAGATGTTCGCATTCGTAACATAAGCCGTATGGCTTACTGTTGCGGCCATACGGCAAACGGGGTTTGGCGTTTGGTAAAAAATCGGCAAGGGCGTGCCAACGGGCACAGCCACATCCTTTCAAAAACCGGAAAAGAGCGGCTTTTCCCTGCGTTTTGATAACGGAACCGATTCACGGCTGCCTTCGCTCTCGGATTATAACGGCGGCACTGGCCGCCTCAAAAAGCCTTGCGGGAAGCAGAGTCGTTCCCGTAAGGCTTTTTTGCCGTGCCGGGGCGCAAATATGGAATTGTAATGGGTAATCAAGTGTGCTACAATCAAATCAATATCATCAACGCGCCCATGGCGTAATGCGGGCAATTCTATCGTATATCGGCAAAAGGGCGGTGCAAAACCGGATTGGTTTCAAACGACAAAACGAAACAGGTGAACATATGACAGGGGTATTACTGATTGACAAGCCGGAGGGGCTCACCTCCTTCGGTGCGCTGATTCGTGTGAAAAAAATCATCAACCAAAAAAAGTGCGGGCACACCGGCACCCTTGACCCCATGGCAACGGGGGTCCTGACCGTGATGCTGGGGAGTGCCACCCGCTTTTGCGAGCTGCTGCCGGACCACGACAAGGCCTACACCGCCACGGTGAGGCTGGGACTGGAAACGGATACGCTGGATATCACGGGCAAGGTGCTGCGGGAATCCCCCGTAACCGCCACCCGGCAGGATGTGGAAAAGGCTCTGGAGGGATTCCGGGGCAGAATCAGCCAGCTGCCGCCCATGTACTCCGCCGTTTCCGTAAACGGGCAGCGGCTTTATGAGCTGGCCCGCAAAGGGGAAGAGGTGGAGCGCACCCCCCGGGAGGTGGAAATCACCGAGCTGACCCTGCTCGGCTGCGACGAAGCCAAAGGGGAATACACCCTGCACATCGCCTGCTCGGCGGGCACCTACATTCGCACCCTTGCCGATGACTTGGGCAAAAAACTGGGCTGCGGTGCCGTGCTGACGGCCCTGCGCCGCACCAAAGCCAACGGCCACACCGTGGAAAAAGCCCTTACACTGGAGGCGCTGCGGGAGGCAGCCGAAAACGGCACACTGGAGCAGCACCTGATGACGGTGGAGCAGGCCATGGAGAGCTACCCCGCCGTAACCGTAACGGCGGCGCAGGCCAAACGCTTTGCCAACGGCGGCGAACTGATGCTCAGCCGTGTGGGCGGGGCGGAGCAGCCCGGCTATTACCGGGTGAAAGGCCCCGACGGCACCTTCCTCGGCCTGGGCGAAAACAACGGGGGCGAGAATTTGTTGGTGAAACGAGTATACCGCTCCTAACTCCTCACTAATAAAAAATCCCTCCCGCTTCGCTCCTTCCGGAACAGGCGGGGGGATTTTGCATTCATATCAGAATTGTATTATCACGGCGGGATTCCATCAAAAATATAATCCCTGCGGTCAAATCAAAATCACATTTCCTTTTCCGGGATTACCGGAACAGAGAAATCACCCAGAACACCAGACTGACTGCCATATTCTTGATGGCGCCCAGCACGGCCATAATGGGGTTGCCGGTATCGGTGGGGGCGGGGTCAAACTCCTGAATCAGTTTATCGGTGCCGAAATCCGTTTTGCCGGTGTAAACATAAACCTCGTTGCCGTAGTTGGTAAGGTCATCCTCGTGCAGGGTAATCACGCGGCAGCCGTAGGGGCCGGCTTTCGCCATTTCACAGCCGTAGGTGAAGCCCAGCTCAATGCCGTCCACCGTGCCGGAGAAGCCTTCCACATGCTCGTGGCCGAAGAAGGCGCCGATAACATCGCCGCAGGCTTTCCATGCCGCGAATTCGGGGGTGTCCCCTGCGGGGTAGGCGAAGGTGTAATTGCCCTTGGCCACATCACGGTTCAGGCGCACGAATTTGCCGCCAAGGCCCGTTGCGCCGTCTTCCCACGGCTTGCAGGGCACAAACAGCTTGCCGATTTCGTCCACCTCCACGTGCTGAAACACCAGAGCGGGCACGGGGGTGCCGCCGTTTTGGGCGGTCATTTCGGCCGAGGCGTTGATATACCACGCAATCTGTTGGTCGCTGACGGAGTGGCGGCCCGTATCCATGAGCCAAAGGTTAAACAGGGTTTTTCCCTCGGCGTTTTTGATGGGCAGGTTGTAGTCGATTTCGCCGCCCTCATCATCGCTCATATCGGTAACAAGGCAATGGGGGTAACGGCTGTATATCTCCAACCATTCGGCATCGGTGATGCCGCATTTGTGGTCGTTATTGCCCTGGGCAATGGCATAAGGTAAGCCGCTTTCCTCAAAAATCTGAAGCACGGCATCGGCTGCGGTTACAATATTGGCAAGGGTGGCATCGTGGTCGATTTCGCCGCCCTTTTTCACCACCACGCCCTCGCGCAAACTCTCATCATCAATGCCAAGGTCGCCAATGCGGCTGTCCTCCACCAAATCCCCGGTGAACACAATCAGGTCGGGGTCGGTCTCGATAATGGTCTTTCTGAGCAGGTTGAGCATGTCGCGGGCGGGGTATTGGTCATCCTGAGAATCGGTCAGGTGCAGAATTCTGAAGGTGCCGCTGCCGGAAAAGGTCAGGTCGGCGGCAGGTGCATCGGCAGAGGCGGGCATCAGCAAACCTGCCAGCAGAAGCACCGTGAGCAGTAAAGACAATCCTTTTTTCATGGCGATTTCCTTCCCTTCTTATGAATCAAAACGGAACACGAATTATTGCAGATAGCGGAACAAATCCCTGCCCGTCAGGCGGGTGAGGTAGGAGGGGGCAATGTCCAGCACGGTTTTGCAGCCGGTCACACCCTCCTGCTGCAGGCGGTAGGCGGCGCGGGCATAGGCCACCAGCACGCTGGCGGTGAATTCCGGGTTGGAATCCAGCGTCAGGCGGTATTCGATCATGGCGTTGCGGCAGCCCCCGTCACCGGTTTTGCCGCAGCGGAACACAAAGCCCTGATGGGGCAGACCGCTGTGGTCACGGCGAAGCTCCTCCTCGGTAATGAAGGTAACGGTGGTGTCGTAATCGGCAAAATAATTGGGCATCTCTTTGATTTCTTTTTCGATGCGGTTCAGGTCGGCACCCTCCTCCGCCACTACATAGCACTCACGGGTGTGCTTCTGCCGGGTGGTCAATTCGGGATTTTTGCCGCTTCTTACGGCATCCAGCGCGGCGGGCACGGGCACGGTGTACTGGCGGGCATCCTTTACCCCCTCCACACGGCGGATGGCATCGGAATGGCCCTGACTCACGCCCTTGCCCCAGAAGGCATAATCCCTGCCCTCGGGCAGCACGGCATCGCCGTAAATATGGTTTACGGAGAACAGGCCCGGGTCCCAGCCAACGGAGATAACGCCCACCTTGCCCCCGGCCCGGGCGGCCTTATCCACATTGCCGAAATGCTCCTCAATGCGGGCGTGGGTGCCGAAGCTGTCCACCACGTTAAAATACTGTGCCAAAGCGGGAGTCTGCTGCGGCAAATCCGTGCGGCTGCCCCCGCAAACAATCATCACATCAATGTCATCCTTCATTTTGACGGCCTCGGCGGAGGGGTAAACCTTTACCCCCGGGGTAACCGGGTGAACCGATTCGGGAGGGCGGCGGGAGAAAACCGCGGCCAGCTCCATGTCGGGATTCTGCATAACGGCGTATTCCACGCCCTTTGCCAGATTGCCGTAGCCGTAAATACCAATGCGAATACTCATATCGAAATAATCCTCTCTTTTTTATTCTTTGCCGTTGCAGACAATGGCGGCAAGCTCATGCACCCCGGCGCGTACCAGCAGGTACAGGGCCACGGTAATGCCGTTGAGCCATGCGGGCAGATTCAGCCCCACAAGCACGGCGGCACCCGCAATGCCCACAACGCTTAAAATCACCTGCAGCACAAACAGGGCATCCATATCCTTGGTCAGCCGCTGGGCGGCGGTAACAAGGCGAAGCATGGAAACGGCGGAGCCGTTGTGAACGGCCTTGACGGAGAGCTTCTCTTTGACCTCCTCACGGCGGTTGGTGTAAAGCCTGCCCGCCACGGAGCCCAGCACACGGAATGCGGAGGGGGGCATATCAAAGCCCTGTGACAGCATATCCTCGGTCACATTCACATCGTTGGTGCGCACAAGAATCTGGGTGCCGGCGGCCTCCAGCTCCTCAAAGTAGGGCTTCAGGCCGGTGTCCAGTTTATAGCTTACCACAAACATGGCGGCGGGATTCCCCGCCACGGCAAGGTAAATCACATTTTTGCCTGCCCGCAGCTGCTTTTTCTCCTGACCGTCCTCGGGCACATCAATGCCGTGGGTCAGCAGCAGGGAGCGGTTGCCAAGCAGCACCTTCTGCCCCAAGATGCGGGCGGAGATGCCCAGTTTATCTTCATATACCAAATCGCGCACGGTGGGCAGCAGACCGTGGTCACTGCTGATAACATTTTCAAAGCAATCCCGCAGGGGGCCGCCGGATTTGATAACAAGGGCGGCGGCATATACCAGCACGTCATCAAGGCGCACGGTTTTGTAATCCACCATGCCGTGCATTTTGCAGCGGGAGCGGTTAAACAGCTCGGCACTGTCTATGACCACGGCGTTGGCACCGCTGATTTCCTCGGCGGCATCGGCACCGCTGACCATGGAGCCCTCCTCATTCAGGAAGCGGTTCATGCGGCCTGCGGAAAGGGCGGGTGCCAGGGCGGCACACACGGGGGAGCAGAGGCAGAAGGCGGCGGCAGCGGCGGTAAGGGCCTGCAGCCAGTCCCTGCAAATAAAGGCACTCAGGCCTCCCACCAGCACGGCGGCAGCGGCGGAAAGGGGCAGCAGTGTTTTGGCGCTTTTCTGCTCGGCATTGTTGTTATCGGAATTCTTTACGAAATCGGCGGGGAATTTTGTTTTGGAGGAGTAGAGCAAATCGGCCTTATCCATCAGCAGCACCCGGCCCAGCTCCCGTACCTCCGCCTCATCCTCAAAGGGATGCACGGCAAAAACGCCGTCATCATATTTGTAGGCGCAAAGCACAAAATTATGAAGCATTCTGCGGCAGTTAATTGCCCCGGCCACATCGGCAGTGATAAAACCGATAACGGCGGCAAGAGTAAACACGGGAAGGGAGCTTACGCTGTTACTCTTGGCCACGGCTACCACCGTATTCTGCAAAAACGCCACCAGAGCGGAAAGGGCCACGGCGGTGTTGCCGTTGGGCTTCCCCGCCCGCAGGCAGGCAAGGCCGTCGGCAAAAATATTGTTGTTGGCCGTAATGGCGGCAATCAGCAAAACCGCGTTGAGCACGAAGATGCCGGGGGCACCCCTGCCGAACCATGCGGAGGTGATGCCGGCTTTTTCAAAAATGGCGGGAATCAGGGCGGTAAGCAGCAGAGCACCGCAGAACACGGCGCTGACAATGGCCTGACGGGTGTAGCCGTTGACGGAATGCTGCAGGGAGATATTCACCTTGCGTTTATCATCTGTTTTGCGGTATTCCCGAATGGGGAAGGGGCGGGGCATTTCGGAGGGTTGGGGAGCCTTTTTGCTCTTTTTCGGCTTTTCGGGCTCCACATCAAGGGAGACGGATACCTCTTCCGGCTCGGGGAACAAATCCACATTATCGGCATCGGGCACCAGCACGAATTCATCGGCGGCATCCCGGCGTTTGTCCACTACCTTTTGCTCAAAGACATCCTCATTCACTTCCCGGGGCTTTTCCTCAAGGCTGTCGCCCAAAAGCTCCACCATGCGAATCTGATTGGGGTCTTCCTCGGCTTCGTCGGCATCCTCTGCAGCCGATTCCCGTTCAGGGGTGTGCTTCCCCTTCAAGGGGCGCACCAGAGTCTTTCGCCCTGCCTCGGCCTCAATCTTGGCTTTGTCGGCGGAGATGATTTTGGGCAGGGGCTCCAGATCGGAGGTGAGCTGAGAGGCGGGCTTTTCCACCAGAATACCGGGCTTGTCAATGGGGCCGAAGGGCTCCTCCTCCACCTCAACGGGCAGGGTAGGACGGGGGGGATGAATAAAGTTTTCGCGGTTTTTGTCGGCACGCATGGCGGCGGCTTCCCGCTTTTTGCTCTCCTCATAACGGGTCAGGGGGTCAAAATCGGGAATATGCTCCTCTGCCGGGGGTGCGGGAGCCTTGCCCGGTACATAGGGCTTAACCTCCTCCTCCTGCTTTTCGGCAGGGGCGGGCTTGGACTTTATGATAACGGTTTTGGGCTCCTCGGGAACGGCCTTGGCATCCATAACAATCGTCTTGGGTTCTGCGGGAGCGGTCTTGGGCTCCGCGGGAGCAGTCTTGGGTTCCGCGGGAGCGGTCTTGGGCTCCGCGGGAGCGGTCTTGGGCTCCGCGGGAGCGTTTTTCGGCTCCGCGGGAGCGGTCTTAGGCTCAACCGGTGCAGCCTTGGGCTTGGCGGGGGCAGCGGGTCTGCCCAATGTCTCCTCCAGAATCTTATCCACATCCAGCTCGGGGAAAATGCCCGATACATCCGGCTGCTTGGGTGCCGGGGCGGGCTTTTCGGCCTTTTGAGATTCCGGGCGCTTGAAGTAGGTGCTCACGGGCACATCTTCGTTGGGAAAACGGCGCACCCGCACGGGGGCGGGAGGGGCTTCCTGCTCCGCCGCCGCCTTGGCCTTGGTATCCGCCACAAAGCCGGAGGTGGAGGTGTCCGCAATCAGGCGGTCAATATCGTCCAGACTCCATGTGCCGTCCTTGGCGGAGGGGGGGTGTTTGGCGTTGTAGCTTTTGGCTTCGTCCAATATGGAATCCAGATCACCCAAAACGGAATCCAATTCTTTCAAATCCATGTTTTTCTCCTTCTCACATCAACTGTCGTCGGCATATCGGGTTCGTGATTATCGGTTGCGAACTACTTCATACATCAGAATTCCCGCTGCCACGGAGGCGTTGAGGGAATTGATATTTCCTTTCATGGGCAGGGATACGATAAAATCGCATTTCTCCTTCACAAGGCGGCTGATTCCCCGCCCCTCGGAGCCGATGACCAGTGCCACGGCGCCGGAGTAATCCTGCTCGTTCCACGGCTTGCCGCCCATATCCGCGCCGTAAACCCAGAAGCCCTTTTTCTTCAGGTCATCCAGAGCGGCGGCAAGGTTGGGCACACGGGCCACGGGCACATATTCCACCGCACCGGCGCTCACCTTGCCCACGGCATAGGTCAGCGAAACACCGTGGCGCTTGGGGATGATGACCCCGTGTGCACCGCAGGCATCGGCGGTGCGGATGATGGCGCCCAGATTGTGAGGGTCCTCTATGTCGTCACACACAATCAAAAAGGGAGCCTCCCCTTTCTCGGCGGCAAGGGCCAGCATATCCTCCACGGTTTTGTATTCCTGCACGGCGGCGTAGGCGGCCACACCCTGATGGTTGGCGCCCTCGCACAGCTTATCCAGCTTGCGGGAATCCACCTCTTTTATCACGACGCCCAGCTCACGGCACTGCCCTATGAGCTTGCCGATGCTGCCGCTTCGTTCCCCCTTGGCAACCAGCAGGCTGTCGATTTCGCGCCCGCTGCGCAAGGCCTCGGCCACCGCATTGCGGCCGATGATGAATCCTTCCTCATTCTGCATGGAATAAGCCCTCCGAAAAAAAGTAATACTTATCTAATATACAGAATCATTATAACACGCCCTTTTTCAATTGCATATAGGCAAATGCAAGAATCCGAAAATTTTTTTGCCGCCAAACGCCGCTTTGCGACTTTGTTTTTACCCGGGACAAGTTATAGTAACTACCGAAAAACGATAAAAAAAGGAAAAGGCGGGAGAACAGAATGACAACCGTGCGAAAGGCTGTGGAAAAGGAAGATTGGCAGGGGCTTTGGCATCAGGCGGAAAAATGGGGAAAAGGCGTGGCTTACGCGGTGGCGGGATTTCTGCTGTCGGAGGTTTCGGCCTATTCCCTCACCCTTTCCCCGGGCATTGCGTTAACGGCAGCCGCCCCGGGAGGTGGGGCTCTGCCTGCCGCCGCGGGCACGGCATTGGGGATTCTGCTTATGGGGGAGGGTGCCCGCCGTGTGCAGGGGCTTGCCGTGCTGTGCGGCACGGCGGCGGTCAAATGGGTGCTGCGCCGTTGGAGCCGTAACCGGGATGCTCCCTACCCCATGGCGGCGGCTCTGTTCTGCCTGCAGGGCATCAGCGCATTGGCTCTGATGGCGGGCACGGGCTTTTCGTGGAACGGTGCGGCGGTATTCGGCAGCGAAACTCTGCTGGCGGCACTGGCTGTGCCCGTATTCTATAATGCCTTGACGGCACTGCGGCGTGGGGTGGGGGAATACCTGCCCTCCCGCCCTCTCCTCGCCTGCCTCGGTTTCACCGGAGGGGCGCTGCTGCTCTCGGTGGCCCCGTGGAATGTGTGGGGCACCCACCCCGCCCGTATGCTGGCGGGCTTTGCGGTGCTTGGGGCGGCCTACTTGGGGGAGCAGACTCTGGGCGGCATTGTGGGCATTGCGGTGGGTCTGGCGCTCAATGCGGGGGGCGGCCCCGGCACTTTGGCACTGTCAAGGGCGACAGACCGAGATA
>JAZRWZ010000065.1:0-3365 GCA_045599985.1 Acutalibacteraceae bacterium
CGGGGGAAGAGCTTGATTTTGTCCTCGGTGGCTTTGTTGGAGCCGAGCAGGCCGTAGCTCTCGTTGCAGCCGCTGCCGTTTACGGGGGCGTTCATGATTTCGTCAAGGCCGAATACCTTCTCGGCACCGGCAGCCTTCAGGATGCGCTTGGTGCGGGCTCTGGTGTGGATGTCGCAGGTAAGCACATTTTTGGTGTAGGCCAGAATGGCGCGGGGGTTGTTGGCCAGAATGATTTCGCACACGGCGCCGCACTCCTTAATCAATTCACCGTAGTAGGCAACATAGTCAACGCCGGTGAAGGGGTGCTTGTTCTCGCCGAACAGCTCACGGTATTTTTCAAGAGTCAGCACATCGGAATAGGGATTCACGCCTTTTTCGTCCAGCTGGTCAAGGGAAACAAGGTGGTTGCCCACTTCGTCGGAGGGGTAGCTGAGCATTAGCACAACCTTTTTTGCGCCCTTGGCAATGCCGCGCAGGCAGATGGCAAAACGGTTGCGGGAAAGGATGGGGAAGATAACACCAATGGTTTCGCCGCCAAGCTTTGCCTTGACATCGGCGGCAATGTCGTCAACGGTGCAGTAGTTGGCCTGGGCTCTTGCCACAACGGATTCGGTTACGGCAATAACGTCGCGGTTGCGAAGCTCAAAGCCTTCGCTCTTTGCTGCTGCCAAAACGGAATCGGAAACGATTTTGGCAAGGTCATCACCACTGCGGATAATGGGGGCACGAACCCCGCGGGAAACGGTACCGACAAGTCTGTCCATAGTAATAGCTTCCTTTCATTGTGACGTGCTGAAAGCACGGTTCAACATTTTTACACTTGAATATTACCACATGCCGTGGTATAAGTAAAGTTAGTAATTTTGCTACCTGATATTAGGAGGGCTTATAATGGAAGCAAAACTGGAGCAATACCGCATTTTCAACGCCGTGGCGCAGGCGGGCAGCTTCTCCGGGGCGGCGGAAAAACTGTTTGTCACCCAATCGGCGGTGAGCCAATCGGTAAAACAACTGGAACAAAGTCTGGGGGTCACTCTGCTTTTGCGCACCCCCAAGGGCATCACCCTTACGCAGGAGGGTGCCGTGCTGTTTGAGTACACCTCCGCCGCGCTGGAAATGCTGAGCACCGCCAACCGCAGGCTGACCCGTTTCAAAGAACTGAAGGAGGGCGAGCTGCGCATTGCGGCGGGCGATACCGTCAGCTCCTACTACCTTCTGCCCCGGCTGGAGGCCTTTCACCGCGCCTATCCGGATATTAAAATTCAGGTGGTGAATCGGGTCACCCGTGAGGCGGTGGAGCTGGTGAAGCGGGGCAACATGGATTTGGCCTTCGGCAATCTGCCCATTGAGGATGACAGCCTGGTAATAACGCCCTGCCTGAAAATCCACGATGTGTTTGTGGCGGGGAAGGGCTTTGAACACCTGAAGGGAAAGGCGCTGTCCCGGGCGGATATGGCGGCACTCCCTTTGATATTGTTGGAGAGAAAGTCCAACTCCCGGGTCTTTGTGGATAACGAATTCTTAAAATCCGGCAGCCCTCTGGCAGCCAATATCGAGCTTGGTGCTCACGAATTGCTGCTGCAGTTTGCACAGATAGGTCTTGGCGTCAGCTGCGTTATCAAGGAATTTTCCGAAAAATATCTGCAAAGCGGAGAGGTTTTTGAATTGGAGCTGCGCAAGCCCCTGCCGGAGCGGGCCATAGGCTTTTGCTACCCGGCCAAGCCGGGCCTGACCCCCGCGGCGGTGAAATTTATTGATTCTTTTATAGTCGGTTCTTGACTTGATTATGCGCCTACTGTATAATTTGAAATAACCAATTTTTGTAACGGAGGAATGTTATGGTAACCCCGAAAATTGATGTACTCAAATATATGTACCGTCGGTATTTGCCCAAATACCTGACCTTTGAAACCCTGCCCATTGAAACCTGGCAGCACACCCGCGGTGCTCACTGCGACTACGGCAAATACACCCATGACGAGGCTTTCAAAAGCGAGATTCATCTGGGTGACCGTTGGTTTGCCGCCTATGACAGCGCCGATTGGTTCAGTGCCGATGTTACCCTGCCCGAAAGCTTTGCCGGTAAGGAAGTGCGCCTGATGCTCAACATCGGCGGCGAGGCTCTTGTGACCGTAAACGGCACGGCGCGCGGCTCCGTAACCTGCGGCGGTCAGCACCGTGAGGATATTATCCTCACTGAGACCTTCAAGGGCGGCGATGTGCTTCACATCGAAATGGAAGCCACCGTTAACTCCATGGATTTCTGCGATGAGGCCATGGACGGTGCCAAGCAGAGAGAGCACCTTTTTGCAAAAGCGGAGCTTATTACCGTTGACCCTGTTGCCGAGGGGTACTGGTACGATTTGCAGGTGGGCTTTGAAGCGCTGACCTGCATTCAGGATGAATTCATCCGCTCTCAGGTCTACAAGGCCATCGATGACTCCCTGCATCTGGTGGACTTTGATTTTGAGGAGGAGCGTGTACGCGCCTCCATTGCCGAGGCGGCGGAGCTTTACCACAAGCTGCTTGGCGAAATCAAATACGTGCCCCAGTCCGAGGTGGTATTCACCAGCCACAGCCACATTGA
Source organism: Acutalibacteraceae bacterium (assembly GCA_045599985.1). GTDB lineage: Bacteria > Bacillota > Clostridia > Oscillospirales > Acutalibacteraceae > CAG-177. The sequence continues at coordinate 2,588 of JAZRWZ010000065.1, forward strand.
TGTGGCATGGTTGTGGCGTATTCAGGAGAGCGTGCGCAAGGGCGCCCGTACCTTCTCCAACAACATGACCCTGATGGATAAATACCCCAACATGACCTTTGCCCAGAGCCAGGCAGTGCTTTACGACATGATGAAGCGCTATTACCCCGATGTGTATGCCAAAATCAAGGAAAAGGTCAAAAACGGGCAATGGGATATTGTGGGCAATGTGTGGGTAGAGGCCGACACCAACCTTGCCTCCGGCGAGGCGCTGATTCGTCAGCTGCTTTACGGCCGTGAATTCTTTATGACCGAGTTCGGCAAGTGCTCCGATACCTATTGGCTGCCCGACTGCTTCGGTTTCTCCTGGGCTCTGCCTCAGATCATCCGCCGCAGCGGCATGAAATATTTCCTTACCTCCAAGCTTATCAATAACGATACCAACCGCTTCCCCCACACCCTTTATCGCTGGAAGGGCAACAACGGCGACGAAGTGGTGGCCTATATGCAGCGCTCCAGCTATAACGGAGAGTATAACATCAACGATATCCGCAATGTGGAAACCAACGATGAAAAGACCATCACCAACCTGTCTCTGGGCATGTTCGGCCACGGTGACGGCGGCGGCGGAGCCAAGCTTGAAATGCTGGAGCGCGGCAAGCGCTATCAGGATTTCCCCGGCCTGCCCAAAACCCGCATAGGCCATGTGGACGAATTCTTTGACCGTGTGGCGGAGCATTACGATGACCTGCCCGTATGGAATAATGAAATGTATTATGAGAACCACAGAGGCACCTAC
>JAZRWZ010000066.1:0-4996 GCA_045599985.1 Acutalibacteraceae bacterium
CTTGGCCTCCGACTTCGTTGACCATGGTAAGACCACTTTGACCGCCGCTATCACCAAGGTGTTGGCTGAAAAAGGTCTCTCTGAAGTTAAATCTTTTGATTCTATCGACTCCGCTCCCGAAGAGAAGGAGCGCGGTATCACCATTAATACTGCTCACGTTGAGTATCAGACGGAGACTCGTCACTATGCTCACGTTGACTGCCCCGGCCACGCCGACTATGTGAAGAACATGGTGACTGGTGCTGCTCAGATGGATGGTGCTATCCTCGTTGTTGCCGCTACCGATGGTCCTATGCCCCAGACTCGTGAGCACATCCTGCTCGCCCGTCAGGTCGGCGTGCCCCAGATCATCGTCTTCATGAACAAGTGCGACCAGGTTGACGATCCCGAGCTCCTTGAGCTTGTTGAGATGGAAATCCGTGAGACTCTTGACGAGTACGGCTTCCCCGGCGACGACACCCCCATCATCAAGGGTTCTGCTCTTAAGGCTCTTGAGTACGACGGCGGCGACACCGAAGCTGAAGTTCTTGCTCCCATCTGGGAACTCATGGACGCTGTTGACACCTACATCGAGACTCCCGTTCGCGACGAGTCCCTTCCCTTCCTGATGCCCATCGAGGACGTATTCACCATCACCGGCCGTGGCACCGTTGTTACCGGCAGAGTTGAGCGTGGCGTTCTTAAGACCGGCGACGAAGTTGAAATCGTTGGCCTTACCGAGGAGAAGAGAAAAGTTGTTTGCACCGGTATCGAAATGTTCAGAAAGTCCCTTGATTCCGCTATGGCCGGTGACAACGCCGGTTGCCTGCTTCGCGGTGTTCAGAGAACCGAAGTTGAGCGCGGTCAGGTTCTGTCCAAGCCCGGTTCCATTCATCCTCACACCAAGTTCAAGGGCCAGGTTTACGTTCTGAGCAAGGAAGATGGCGGCCGTCATACTCCTTTCTTCAACAACTATCGTCCTCAGTTCTATTTCAGAACCACTGACGTTACCGGCGTTATCTCTCTTCCCGAAGGCGTTGAGATGTGCATGCCCGGCGATAACGTTGAGATGAGCGTTGAACTGATTGCTCCCATCGCTATCGAGAACGGTCTTCGTTTTGCTATCCGTGAAGGCGGCAGAACCGTAGGTTCCGGCGTTGTTGTTGAGACCAACGACTAATTCTGTTTTCACAAAGGCTGTTGCAGAAATGCAGCAGCCTTTTCTTTTTGCACCAAAAAAGGGATGAGGTTTTCGGAACCTCATCCCTTTTTCGATACAGCCTATTGATATTGGTTTTTATTTTTCGGCAAGGGTGCCCACGCACCAGTCACCCTCCACGCCTTCCACCGTAACGGCAACGGGTTCGCCAAAGGGGATATTGCTGCCTTTGATTTTTACGGGGGTGTAGTTGGCGGTGTAGCCATGCACTTCATTTCTGCCGCTGTGCTCCTCGGGGATAACCGTTACCTTTTTGTTGATTTGACGGCGAAGGAATTCCTGCCGGATGGCTTCGGTTTCGGTAATCATACGGGCGGCCCGTGCCTCTTTTTCCGCTTTGGTAATCTGGTCGGGCATGCGGTCTGCCACGGTGCCGGGGCGGCGGGAATAGGGGAATACATGCACCTTTTCAAAGCCGATTTCTTTGACAAAGGCAAGGGAATCCTCAAAATCCGCTGCTGTTTCACCGGCAAAGCCCACCATCACATCGGTGGTGAGGGTAACATCCTCAAATGCCTCCCGCAGCTTTCGGCACAGCAGAGCGTACTCGGCGGCGGTATAGTGGCGGTTCATGCGCTTTAAGGTGTTGTCACACCCGCTTTGCAGGGAAATATGGAATTGGGGGCAAAAGGCGGGAACGCCCCGTAATCCCTCAATAATCTTATCGGTAATATGGTCGGGTTCCAATGAACCCAAACGCACCCGAAGGATGCCTTGGGGCTTTGCAGCGGCCTTTACGGCATCCACAATGGTCAGGTCGGTGCCCAGACCGTAGGCGGAAAGATTGATGCCTACCAGCACGATTTCGCGGTAGCCGGCCTTGGCAAGGGAGGCGGCCTCCTCCTCAATCACGGTAAGGGGCTTGGAGCGCACTCTGCCCCGGGCATAGGGGATAATGCAGTAGGAGCAAAAGCGGTTGCAGCCGTCCTCAACCTTGAGGGTGGCTCTTGTTCTGTCATGAAAGGATGAAACGGTGTCACAGCAAAAGGGCTCGCCGCTTTCGTGAGGCGCAACGGCCACCGTGCGGGTGCCGTCATATTCGCTCACCAGCCTCGGAATATCGGAGTTGGAACGGTTGCCCACCACAATATCCGCTTCCGTCAGTTTTGCCGCATCCTGCGGAAAAGCCTGGGGCATACAGCCCGTAAGCACCACAAGGCTGTTGGGGTGCAGACGCTTATATTTCCGCACGGTCTGCCGGGTTTTACGGTCACTCTCGGCGGTGACGGAGCAGGAGTTGATGATATACACATCCGCTTCATCGGCAGGGTCGGTAACCGTGTACCCCATGGCGGCAAAACGGGAGCAAATAGCCTCCGATTCATACTGATTCACTTTGCACCCGAGGGTGACGGCAACAACTTTCATAGCCCGGAATCCTTTCGGAATGATTTGCCCCATTATACCCCATTTGGCGGGGATATTCAATCACACAGGGGCATATATTTCAAGTAAACGAGTAGGAGGGATTGGGATGAACGGTGTAAAAAAAGGAATGGCGCTGCTGATTGCTCTGTTAACGGCAATATTGCCGCTTTCTTTTGCCGCACAGGCGGCAGGAACGCTGCCGGTAACGGTGAATGCCAAATCGGCCGTGCTGATGGATGTTGCCTCCGGCAGGGTGCTGGCGGCCCAAAATGAGAATGAGAAGTGTTACCCGGCCTCGGTCACCAAGGTGATGGCACTGCTGCTGGTTATGGAGGCACTGGATGAGGGCAAAATCGCTCTGAGCGATAAAGTGGCGGCCTCCGAAACGGCGGCGGGAAAGGGCGGCTCGCAAATCTGGCTGGCACCGGGGGAAACCATGACGGTGGACGAATTGCTGCGCGCCACGGCCATTTACAGCGCCAACGATGCCTGCACCGCCCTTGGCGAATATGTGGCGGGCAGCAGCGAGGCCTTTGTGAACAGAATGAATCAGCGTGCCGCGGAGCTGGGCATGAGCAACACTCATTTTGACAACTGCACGGGTCTGGATGACGAAACCACCACCCACCTGACCACAGCGCGGGATGTGGCGGTGATGTCACGGGAATTGCTGAAGCATGAACGAATCACCAATTATTCCACCGTGTGGATGGATTCCCTGCGGGGCGGCAAAACGGAACTGGTGAATACCAACAAGCTCATCCGCTTTTTTGAGGGGGCTACGGGGCTGAAAACAGGCACCACGGCCAAGGCCGGCTGCTGCATTGCCGCCTCCGCCAAACGGGGCGATACCCACCTTATTGCCGTGGTTATGGGGGCGGGCAACAGCAATGACCGCTTTAACGGTGCCAAGGCTTTGCTCAACTGGGGCTTTTCCAATTACGAAACCGTTATCCCCGAAACCTCTCCCGACCTGATTCCGGATGTGACGGTCATCAAGGGCGTGGAATGCAGCGTTACTCCCGTGATGAAGGCCTCTCCGCCTGTGCTTATCAAAAAGGGAAGTGCAGGGGAGATGAAGCAGACCATTGACCTGGCGGTGAATGTGGAGGCCCCGGTGGTGGAGGGGCAGCTGCTGGGAACGGTCACCTACACGCTGGGCAAAACAACACTGGGCACGGCGCGGCTGGTGGCGCCCAAAGCCGTTGCAAGGCTGACCTTCGGGGTAGTGTTCCGGCGGATGCTGACGGCTCTGACCGCGTAATAAAGACAGTAACCGGGGGATGATAAAAAGAATTCATCTGATTTTGCCCGACAGCGGCCATGTGCTGTGTTGTCCTCATTCGGAATACGGTAATATGTACAAACCGTAAATAATCATAATTATTTATAAAAAATGCTTTTCTGCGGTTGCAATACCTACGACGATAGGGTAGAATAGTAGCAAGAAAGTGTACCTTTCTGCAGGCTAAAGCAGTTTTTGGAATGCTTTGGCCGCTACTATTCGCAAAGTGGGTGTTAGCAAATGTCATTAAAACTGAATTTATCTTATGCGGGCGAGCTGGCTTCAGCCGAAAAAACGGCGGCCATGGCCGCTGAGGTTGCCTTGGCGCACGAAAAACTCCATAAGGGAACAGGCCTCGGCAGTGATTATCTGGGCTGGGTGGATTTGCCCGTAAACTATGATAAGGCCGAATTTGCCGCCATTAAAGAGGCTGCCGCCAAAATCAAAAAGGATTCTCAGGTTCTTGTGGTTCTGGGCATCGGCGGTTCATATCTGGGTGCCAGAGCCGTTATCGAATTTGTTAAATCAAACAACTACAATCTTCTTGCAAAGGATACCCCGAATATCTATTTCGGCGGCAATACCATCAGCTCCTCTGCCGTGGCAGAGCTGATTGACCTTTGCAAAGGAAAAGATTTTTCCGTTAATGTTATCTCCAAATCCGGCACTACCACCGAAACTGCCGTGGCATTCCGCATCTTCAAAAAGCTGCTGGAGGAAAAATACGGCAAAGAGGAAGCAAAGGGCAGAATCTATGTGACCACCGACCGCAAACGCGGTGCGTTGAAATCCGTAGCCGATACCGAAGGGTATCAGACCTTTGTAGTGCCCGATGTCGTGGGCGGCCGCTACTCCGTGCTCACCGCCGTGGGTCTGCTTCCCATCGCCGCTGCCGGTATCGATATTGATGCCCTCATGCAGGGCGCTGCCGATGCCCGTTTGGCTTATGCCGAGCCCGATCTGGCAAAGAATGAGTGCTATCAGTACGCCGCCGTGCGTAATCTCTATTACAGAGCAGGTAAAAAAATTGAGATGTTTGCCGCCTATGAGCCCGCCATGACCATGATGAACGAGTGGCTCAAGCAGCTGTTCGGCGAGAGTGAGGGCAAAGACGGTAAGGGTCTGTTCCCCGCCTCCGCCATTTT
>JAZRWZ010000067.1:0-7931 GCA_045599985.1 Acutalibacteraceae bacterium
TCATTCAAATCGTAAATATCGGGAAAAATATTATTTACTATGATTTTTTGAATCAACACTCGGTTTGCGGTTACCACAACGGTTTTTTTCTTGAGGCCTGCAGCCAGTGAAATCAAACCCCACAAATCATTATGAAGATGCGCAACCAACGGGTTGGAAGCATTCATATTGAGCGAGTTGCAATATATGTGGTTTTTTACGAAGCGAAAGTTTTGGTCATAAATGCTCTGCCTATTATCGGACAAAACCATTCTGTATTGCTCAATTTCGCTGTTGAATGTATCGGCAACATAAACCTTACTGCCTATCAGGCCGTCTTGAACGGCATCGGAAAAATAGGATGCAAAAAAGGATGAATCCAGAAATACGATTGGATAGTCGCTGAACATGCCCGGCACAGTAATCCCCCTTTATTCTTCCGATCCGGGGTTACGGTTGTATTCCCCCAGGCCCGTATCACATTCGGCAAACACGGCGCGGCAATCCGTTAAGGTATCACACATGATTTTTAAGATATCGTAGATGCCGGTAATGTTTGTTTTTACGGTTTGCGCATCATTCATAAATGCATCAGCGCCTTTTCCCTTCCAGTTGCGCAGCAGGGTCGATACGATTCTGTCATATTCTGTATTCAGTGCGTCATAGGCCTGGATAAGGCCGTCTTTTTGGGCAATAGCCGCATCAAAAGCTTTTGTGTCCAACACAACATATCCGTGATCTTCCATACTAACCTCGTTTCTCTGAATCAAAATCAGTCTTTCCTGATGAATTTTAACTTTTTGAGAATATCTCCCTCGATGTCATAATAGTAGCCATCGCCTTTGGAGCACTTGGCGTACTCTGCCTTCAGTTCTTTGGCATCCCTTTCACCAAAGACGGAGTGGCTGCCTTTGTCGGCAACAAATTCACCGATATTATCCAAAAGAAAAGCCACCTGTATGCCGGTGTTGAACGGATTTCTCGCCTCCGGCGAAGACAGGTTTTTGACATCGGAAAAGATAAACAGGTATTTTTTCTCCTCTGCATTTCCTATCATGATGGGGAACCACTCCTTCACAAGGTAAGAAGCGTCGGAGGAAGCCTGGTACAAGGCTTTGCTCTGCAATACAAACACCGTGAACGGTGTATCGTTCGATGGCAATATTTCCGGAGCTCTTTGGTTAGCACCGACTTTTCTGAAACTGGGCCGACCGCCATAGCCGTTATCATACAGATAATCTCTAAAGGACTCAACGCCGGTCAGAAAAACGCTTTCCGGTCCGAAATTCTTAAATTCTTCAAGCTGTTTTCTGCCGTCGTCAAGAAATACAAATCGCTCCACCCGGTCGGATTCCCGAAGAGAATGCAGAATCAATCTGAGCAGATTTGTTTTTCCGAACTGCCTTTTTCCGTAGATTGCGATTGCTCTGTTGTTTTTCACATCCAGATACACCGGGTTGTGCTCATCATAATCAAGCCCTATCAGGATTTCGTCGGGGCTTTTGTTGCTCAGAGCGGTCGGATTCAGCGCCGAAATATCGTTGAGGGTCAAATCGCCGTTGAACTTAGCCAGTTTATTCGGGTTATTTATGGCGCTGCTTTCGCTGATGAGTGCGGCAAGCTCGTCGTTTTCCTTCTCAATAAACGGCATAAAGCATTGCACCTCATAGGTGGCGGATTCAATATTCACGATACCGCGGCCGGGAATTCTCATTGGGTTGTTGACTTTTGTATTAAAAATCTCAACATAACTGTCCGAAGGCATTTCAAAGGCTATTTTTTGCCCGAAATATGACAATAACCGGTTGGTGCCCGCAGTATCATTTGCGGTTACAATAACACTTAACCCTTTGGACAGCCCGTCCCGGCAAAGGCCCATTAAACGGTCCTGATATGAGGCGTAGCGTTCATCTGTCAGAAAAGCATTCAGGTTTTCAATAATCAGGGTCAGGTGGGTCGGGCAGTCTGACGGAGATTCGGCATACAAAGAATAGTAATTGCGGCCGTCGAGCGCTTTGGTGTTTTCCTCCAGGCGGCGTTCAAGTGTTTTAAAAACCCGTTTGATATATTCCTCGTTTGAATTGTCAAAGCAAGCGCACACGCATTCAAGATTGCCGTATTTGCTGATATTGCCTCCGAAATCGATGATGTATATGTTCTCCTGCGAGGCATACTCCCTGTTTTCGTGGATGCGAACCAGATAAGACTTGATAAAGGTTGTTTTTCCGCTCATGGGGCTGCCAAAAACAGCAAGGTTGGTTTTGAGAGGATAATAATAGAAGGGGGGTTGCTTCTGAATCAGGGGAGCATCATAAATGCCCATGGCAATTTTCATGTTACTTTTCCCCTTTCTCTTTGTTCAGGTAAACAACGCGGCCGTTTCTGTCTAACGCGATGCATGTGGGCAGCGGCGGGTTGAATACGATATGAGGCTTTACGATATCATCTTTCATATCTCCGTATACACGGCAAACCGCGTTACTGATGGCATTAAGCTGAGTTTTTGAAATACCCGCTTCCTTCATCTTCTCTTTTTCATGATTTTTGGCACGGTTGTCCTTATTGGAGTTGTAGAATGTGGTATATGCGCCGGTTTTGCTTGCCAGTGTAATTTTGACGGGAACATCCTCCACCGTATCAGCACCGGAATAACCGGACTGGAAATATTCCAGTTTGGAGCCGGTTCCCACAAGCATATAGGCACGGCCGTTTCCGGGCATATACGGTGAGGCGGCAAGCTCGGTGCCTATCATTTCTTTTGATGCCTGACGGGTCGCAACCTTCAGGCACAGTCTGGTTTTAGAGTTAACTCTGATATCATCGGTAATGGCGTTCTCAATGTTTTGGGAAATAAGAATGATGTGGAAACCGAGGCTTCGGCCTATTCGCGCAATGGTTGTGATTTCGCCCATATAATCAAGCTCGCCGTTTTCGTTTGAGAAACGCTTAAGCTCGGTAAACTCATCCACCACAAGAATCAGGTGAGAGAGGGGCTTTTTCGAGGCAATGTCCCTCATTTTTTTGGCTTCTTCTTCCGATATTTTTTTTTGCTTGAGATGGGATTCAATATTGCGGCATGCACTGATGTATGCATCAATACTGTCAACGTGCATATCATTGAACAGCATTTTTCTGCGCTTGATTTCCGACTTCATGGCGAAAAGGAAACGGCCGAGCATATATTCGGCGCCTGTGCCGTTTTCGTCGCCGTCCACATCAGTTACCATACCGACAACATGCGGCAGATTCCCGATTCGCTTGGTAAAGCCGCCGCCCTTCATATCAACAAGCAGCAGATTCAGTTCATCCGGCCTGTACTTCATACACAGAGCAACCAGAAATGTGATGATGGTTTCCGTTTTGCCCGAGCCGGTTGTTCCGGCAACAAGCATATGAGGGCCGTCACCTTTTTCGTGAAGGTCTAAGTAGGCCGTGCCCGTTTCGGTTTTTCCCACGGGAACCATCAGCGATTCTGTTACATCAGAAAGCGGCTTTTTCTCCAGAAAACCCCAATTCCCTTTTATGGTTTCTTCCAGACTGTCTTCGCTGCAGTGCAACAACTCAAAGGCACTGACGGAAGAAGGTACTTTCCCGTTCTGGGCAATTTGAGTAAAGTACACGGAGGATAAGAACCGGAAAGCGGGTGCAACCTTTGTCATATAGTCATAAAAATGCCTCTTGAAATCATCGGAAGCACTTTTTGAGTAATGAAAATCCTTGGTCATGTTGATATCGCTGTGAGGTGTGAGGGTGTTCTTATGACCTTCAAAGCAAACGATATCATCACAAAACGCGGGCAAATATTCTTTATATTTGGAGGCAAATACGAAAGTCAGCCCCAGTTTATTCAGAGCTTTCTCCTGATTTTCGGGCACCTTGGGAAGAAATTCCGCAAAGGCGTGTTCTTTCAGACAGAAATCGTTAAAGACAATAAATACAATGTGCGGTGAAGAAGCTTTCTCGCCACCCTCGGCGGCATTGGCCTTTCGGTTGTTCATCATCGTGAGCAAATTGCCGAGAACAAGACTCGCGCTGTGTGAGTCAAACACAAACTGAGATTTATCGTCAAACAGTCCTCTGAAATGAGGCATGAATTTGTACATAAACATAGCATTTTCAATGCCGGTCCACTGATATGCTTCGTTGAAAAACACTATGAACTGCAGGTCCTCCGGAGAATGATAATAACACAATTCAAAAATCATTCTGGAGATGAAATATTTTGCGTAGGAACAATCGAGGTTGATATTACGGTCCACAACACCAAGCGCGCTCTTGTTTTTCAAAGAATACAGCAGAGGGGCGGCATCCATGTATTTGAACCGGGATGAAAGTACGGCAGGCAGGTTGTTCAGGCTTTCTTTCTTCTCAATAACGGATTTTTTCAATTCATTTCTGAGGAATATTCTCAGCCGGTTGTTTCCGGATTTGTCTTTGACAATATCAAAGAAAGTCTGTGAAAAAACAACATCCTTATTTCCGCCTTTTACGGGGAACTTGCTTTCGACCTTATCTGATATACCGATTCGGAAGGTTAAAAAATCGTCATCATTCGGGGACCGGCTGTAAATGTTTTCATTCAGAGAATAAACGCCTTTGCTGTTTTGATCCAGCAGCATTAAGATATCCGGGTATAATTCATCCAATTTGAGCGCATCCCTGGCCTGACGGTCCTGAATACCGCGAATGAGAGAATCAATATAGTCCTCATAGTGACTGCGCCAGTCTTTCAGGTCCTGCTCGTAGGCGCTTTTCTGGCGGCGCCAGGTAATGGTTGTTGTAACCGCTGCGGTAATTCCCATTGCCGCGCTCAGGCCAATCATTGCAATATTGGAGGAGGCGCTCCCTCCCATCAGGAAAGTTCTGACAAGCATCAGTATGCCGACTGTCAGCAAAGAGGGCAGCAACATGAAGAAAAGGTTGTTATTCGGCTTTTGGGGCGGGTCTGCCGGGGCAATGATGTCAACAGGCTCATCGTTAAAACGGTATAATTGGCGGGTGCTGATGTTATACTCGGGGAAAAATATTTTATCTGATGAACCGGGTTTGAAGGCCTCCACGACAACGGAGGTGTCCTGACTTCCTTTTGCCGAGAACTTACCGGTCGTATCAAAAATAAGACGGGTTGAGGTGATAAAGCCGAAATCGCAAATCGGTTTTTTCCACTCGTCCTGATAGAAGACGGTTCTGCTTCCGTTAAGAATCGGCTCTTTCACTTTTGCGCCGTTAAAACCGGCGTATGTAACGTTGGAAAAATATACCCGACCGTCCGGATCAGACTCAATTTTACCCAGACAGTCGGTGAATATGTTTTTGCAGCGATTGTAAACCTCGGAATAAGGCCCGTTTTCCGACGAAAGCTTTGTTAAGCCGTAGCCAACGCCTTCAATCAACTTGTTCAGAGGAAGATCCCTCAGAACATACAATTCTATGGTGTAGTGGTAAAAATTACCGTTCGTGTCAACATCCGTAAATTGAACACCGATAAGTATCTTATTGTTTTCCACAGAAAAACCTCTCTTACTTCGTTGTCAGGAATGGAATCGTTTCGTCAGCGCACTGCGGCAGTCAGCGCGATGATATTATTAACAAAATTTGTCACATCGGGCTTTTGAGGAGCGGCAAAGGCAATATGACGAGCAGCAGTCACATTTGTCGGAATTTCAATCGGTTTTATTTTTGAAATATGTATCTGATTCACGCTTTGCAAAACTTCATGGGATTCGGAAAAATGAAGTTTTGCTGCGGATGAAATTTCAATGTTTACAGCGGGAATTTTAATGTTTACAGCGGGAATATTCTTAAGGGAAGGGGCAATATGCTCCCTTTGCGGCATTGCGGAAACCCGCACCGTTGCCGATTTTATTTCAGAGGCGGTTTTTTCAATATTGTTCAGAATATCCGCGGTTGGATTCGTGTTGGAAACGCAGATATCCGGCATAGAAATATTCTGCAGGTTTTTCAATGAAACCTCAGGTAATTCGAAGGCAGAAAGAGTGACGGGAGAAATACTCGGAATGTTGCCGACATTGATCCGAGAGGGAATCTTTGCCTGAAACGCACTTTTTTCCAACGGTTCAAATTTTAGTGTGGCAGCCGATTCCTTTGTGTTGAATGCGGGAAGAGTCGGAACCGAAATGGCCTTTTTCTCGGATAAGTCGATTTTAATATTACAGTTGACAAACGGCTTTTTGATATTGGGGATGTTGATGACCTGCATTTCTAACGGTGCCCGGAGTTCCCCCGAAATAACAGCAGCAGGGAAATTCATCTTCGGAAGGTCAACAAGAACCGCGTTTTTGAAGGATAGCCCTTTTATCTCCCGGCTGCTTTCCGAAACGGAGGTCAGCTGAGGCAGCTTTACGGAAGGAAGCGCCGCTTTGGTTATATCCGGAGCTTTTTCGGCGGAAACGGCCGCAGCCGATATCTTCCCGAAGGAGGGGAGGACAGGCAGAGCAATTTTCTGCCAGAGGTTTATTTTTTCTTCCTTGAAGGCCGGCTTCTCTTCTTCCCGGCCTCCGTTTGAAAAACGGGGCAAAGCGGGCAGCTGAAAAGCAAAGCCTGCTGTTTTATCAAAGGTTTCTTTTGCGTTTATCTGTGTGGCTTCGGGAATATGAAGATGCAATTTTTCATCTTCGACCATTGTCTTTGCAAAATCGGTATTCTTGCCGGAGAACGCAGCATACTTCCCCTTGAGGCTCAAAATCACTTCCGTCATTTCATACTCAAAAAGGGCTTTGTTCTTATCTATATTTATGTTTTCAAGTTTGTTTTCCATAAATACCTCCTGACTGCGTTCTCTGACAAGTGTTGCGGTTATATCCTATTAGCCGAGGGTTTCGGGAATTTTTTCGGCAATGCCGGTGTCGGCACTCTTCATCTGCGTAGCGTTTTCATCAAGGAGCTGTGACAGCGCCTCGAGAAGCTGAGGAACCGTGTCGCGGAGGTATTCCATAACAGGGCCGGAGATGAACTTCTGCATGGCGTCCCTGCTGTCGCCTTCCCAACCGTTAATAGCGGAAAGAAAACTCTCCTCAAATTTTTCTGCTTCAGTTTTGTAACGGGTTGCGATGCCGGTAATTTCTTCGGCAGCCTTCGTCATTTCGGGATATCTGAATAATATATCTGCCATATTGATAATCTCCTTTTCTTGTTATCGGTTAATTCTTTCTTATGCGCCGGGGTTTCTGTTGTTTTCGCCGAGCTGCGGGTCAACGGTATCCAGAAGCTGTTGCTGAATGGTTCCGAGAAGGTCTTTGATGCTTGCGGTCAGGGAGGTGCCCGGGGTGGTCAGGTTATCCGTAAGAGCGGGAGCAACCTTTTCGGCAAAGAATGCCTTGTAACCGTCGGAAGCATCGCCGTTGAAGTTTGCTGCCGTCAGGGCCGAAATGATTCCGGACAGTTCCTCATAGAGGGAGTTTGCGGCAGCCACATAACTGTCAACTGCCTGTGTTGCGTTGGTAATGATTTCGTGGGTAAGAATCGTTGCCATAACAGTATCTCCTTTTTTAATTATTTTTGACTTGATTAATCGCCGATTGAAGGGATTCGTACTCGCGGAAAACGGATTCATATGCATTTTTTGAATCTGCCAGTGAGCCGGAGATATGATCGATAACCAGCTTTTGGGCATCCAAAGGCGCAAAAAGGTTGCTTTCACAGGAATTGATAAATTTGACACCTGCCGGTGTATCAAAACCTGCTTTCAGGGTGTTCAGCATAGCCTCAATGTCATTTCGGAGGTTCTGAAGCTGTCCGCCCAATGCTTCAAAATCCGTTTTTGCAGTTTCAAAAGCTTCCTCGTCCAGAACGATGTTTTCATTAAAATTGCTCATGTCACCACCATCCTTTTGCCGCTGCGGGTTATTGTTTGCAGTTATTTACATAGTCCAGCACCGATTTCCGGTCGCTTTCAGCCAGTAATAGGGCAAGCTCCTCGGCCTTCTCGTATT
>JAZRWZ010000068.1:0-9726 GCA_045599985.1 Acutalibacteraceae bacterium
TAAAGACAGCTTGTATTATTGACAGACAAGAGTTGTTAAATGAACAAAACACGGGCTCCGCTCATTTTCAGAGCGAAGCCCGATTTTATTGATATAAAACTATTCTTACGCCTTGAAGCTTTCTTCAACTGCAACTGCGCAGGCAACGGTAGCACCGACCATCGGGTTGTTGCCCATGCCGATAAGGCCCATCATTTCCACGTGAGCGGGAACGGAGGAGGAACCGGCAAACTGTGCGTCGGAGTGCATACGGCCCATGGTATCGGTCATGCCGTAGGAGGCGGGGCCGGCAGCCATGTTGTCGGGGTGAAGGGTACGGCCCGTTCCGCCGCCGGAAGCAACGGAGAAGTAGTTCACGCCGTTTTCAACGCACCATTTCTTGTAGGTGCCGGCAACGGGATGCTGGAAGCGGGTGGGATTGGTGGAGTTACCGGTGATGGAAACGCCCACATTCTCCAACTTCATGATGGCAACGCCCTCGGGAACGTTGTCGGCGCCGTAGCAGCGAACCTCGGCTCTGGGGCCGTCGGAGTAGGCGGTCTCATTCACGATCTTTACGGTTTCGGTGTAAGGATCAAACTCGGTCTGCACATAGGTGAAGCCGTTGATGCGGGAGATGATCATGGCGGCATCCTTGCCCAGACCGTTCAGGATAACGCGAAGGGGCTTTACGCGAACCTTGTTGGCGTTAAGAGCGATTTTGATGGCGCCTTCTGCGGCGGCAAAGCTCTCGTGACCGGCAAGGAAGCAGAAGCACTCGGTCTCCTCAGAGAGAAGACGCTTGCCCAGATTGCCATGGCCAAGGCCAACCTGACGGTTGTCGGCAACGGAGCCGGGGATGCAGAAGGACTGGAGGCCGATGCCGATGGCGGCAGCAGCGTCGGCAGCCTTGGTGCAGTTCTTTTTGATAGCGATGGCGCAGCCTACGGTGTAAGCCCAAACAGCGTTTTCAAAGCAGATGGCTGAGTCTCGCGCACGATTTTGTCGCAGTCGATACCCTTGGCAAGGGTGATTTCCTTGCATTCCTCAATGGAGGAAATACCGTACTCGGCGAGAACGGCGTTGATTTTGTCAACGCGTCTTTCGTAACTTTCAAACAATGCCATAATTCGTTTCCTCCTCTTAATTATTCTTTTCTGGGGTCAATGTACTTGGCGGCATCGGCAAATCTGCCGTAAGTGCCCATAGCCTTGTTGTATGCGGTGTTGGGGTCGTCGCCCTTTTTGATGAAGTCGGTCATCTTGCCCAAAGATACGAACTCGTAGCCGATAACCTGATCGTCACCGTCAAGAGCAATGCGGGTTACATAACCCTCGGCCATCTCAAGGTAGCGAACGCCCTTGAGTTTGGTGCCGTACATGGTGCCAACCTGGGAGCGAAGGCCTTTGCCCAAATCCTCAAGACCGGCGCCTACGGACAGACCGTCATCGGAGAAAGCGGACTGAGAGCGGCCGTATACGATCTGAAGGAACAGCTCGCGCATGGCGGTATTGATGGCATCGCAGACAAGGTCGGTATTGAGTGCCTCCAGAATGGTTTTGCCGGGCAGAATCTCGGCAGCCATGGCGGCGGAGTGAGTCATACCGGAGCAGCCGATGGTCTCCACCAGAGCCTCTTCGATGATACCGTTTTTCACATTAAGGGAAAGCTTGCAGGCACCCTGCTGAGGGGCACACCAGCCCACACCGTGAGTAAAAGCGGAAATATCGGTGATTTCCTTTGCCTTCACCCATTTGCCCTCTTCGGGGATGGGAGCGGGACCGTGGTTGGGACCCTTTGCCACACAGCACATATTCTGTACTTCGTTTGTGTAGTTGATCATATTGGTTCTCCTTTCGGGAAGATATTAAATTGACCGATGATATTTTAAACTAAAATCACACCAATATCAAGTGTGATTTTGCACAACGAAAAGCGACCCCGGGGGATATATTCTCAACATTTTCGTTGATATTTTCAATTACGAATTCAGCAAATCGGCAAAGGCTTTTCCCACAGCCAGAGCGGTAACCGTTTTGTAGTCAAAGCGGCTTTCCTGCTCCCCCGTCAAAAAGCAAAAGCTTTTGGTGCCTTTTTCGCAGCTGAGGGCAAAAAACACCGTGCC
The DNA here is from genome assembly GCA_045599985.1 of Acutalibacteraceae bacterium. GTDB lineage: Bacteria > Bacillota > Clostridia > Oscillospirales > Acutalibacteraceae > CAG-177. The sequence continues at coordinate 2,105 of JAZRWZ010000068.1, forward strand.
CGTTTTGCTGTCCGCATTGTTAGGGTCGGGATTGCCGAAGGAGCCCGTAACGCCGATACCGAAATCGGTTTGGTACGCCCTGCGGCAGGCTTCGGCCATGGCCGCGGCGGTCTGTTCGGAATACACCCCATAGGTTTCGATAACCGCGGCGGGCACCCCCTGCATCACCTTGGCCCGGTTGCAATAGGTGACAAATCCCCCGGGACATATGGCGGAGGCACCCTCCGTATCCGTCAGCAGGGAAGCAATCAGGCCGGAGGTGCAGCTTTCCATGGTAGAAACGGTCATTCCTTTCTCAATAAGCTGCCGCGTAATGCCGCAAAAAAGACTTTGAGCCTTCATCCATTCATTTTTCATAATAATCCTCCGAAAAGTAATCCTCCGAAAAAAACAGGGAGGCGTTTCGTCTCCCTGCACTTTCATTATTTCGCTTTATTTGCCTTCATCTCCGCCACAAGAGGCTTCCAAAGGTCTTTGTAGATAATCAGAGCCGTTGCAATGCTGATAACGATGGTAACAACCATCAGCACGCCAACCTGCACCGTGGGGGCAAACAGCAGCACAATGACACCGCCCAGAATGGGAGTGATGGAAAGGCGCCAATGCTTAATCAGGTAGCTTGCGCCCAATGCGCCGAACAGAGCGGGCAGCACCTGCTCAAAGGCACTCTTGAAGATGGAGCCCTCCGCGGTAACCTTGGGCAGAACGGGGGCAAACAGCAGCACACCCGCGGCAATAATCACCGTGGTGGTGATGGCGGAAACACCGATGGCCATGGTGGAAATCACTTCGCCCTCCTCGGTGTTGGGGCGCACCTTGGCGTTCTCCATGGCGTTGAGGCCGCAGGGAAGCTTCAGGTTGGAAATGTTGCCGGTAACAAAGCAGAGGTAAGTGCCGCCGGCACCCAGCATGGGCACATAGGTGGTAACCTCAATCACGGCGGTGGTCCAGTACAGCAGCATCAATGTGGGCAGAACCTTGGCCAGCACACTCATCTGAGGCCAGGCATCCATGTAAAGGGACATAACAAAGGGGATTCCCAGCATAACGGCAAGGGCAGCGTAGTTCCAGATGGTGCCCCAGGTGTGAACCTTATCAAAATAATTTTTCATCGCTCTTCCCCCCTTATCTCCACACAAAATTGGCAATATCGGCAGGCGCAAAGGCGGAAATCAGAATGGCCGCGCCCATACCGATAAACATACTCAAAGGCATGGCAAAGGGTTCCAGCTTATTCAGCTTCAGCTTTGTGCAAAGTTTGGAGAGCAGCAGCATGACCACCACGGAAACCACAAGCACGCTCACGCTCATCACACCGGCGGAGGCAGGACTTTTCACATTGCCGTCCGTCCCGGCCAGAGCGCGGGAAATAAAGGCGGAAATAATGCCGATAAAAGCGGCGGCGGAAAGAATATCGCCCAGCTTTTGGGTGCTTTCGTTCTTATTCACGGTGCTGCCGATTTTGGTTTGCAGTTTTTTGCACACAAGGGGCAAAAACACCAGGGGGAACACGGCGCCGATGGTCATGGCCCAGCTGATGGTGTTGAAGGTGACGGGGTCGGTGACCTCGCTGCTCAGGGAGCCGCCCACAACGGAGAGCGCGTTTTCCGCGGCAACGGTTTCATAAGCCAAATTGCCGATAACGGACAGGCGAATCCAGGGCAGCACAATGCCCAGAGCGTTGGCAAGAGCAATTACGGTTACCAGAATGGAAATGGCGGGAGCCAGCGTGAACAGCACGGCGGAAACCACCGTGTTTTTCATGGTCTCCCTGCTGATTCCCAGCTCTTTGCCGTGCTTCCAGGATTTGATGATAAAAAACAGAGATTGCGCGATGATGAAAACAATCATGCCGATGGCTATGGCATACATGAACGGGCTTTCTTTAAAGTCAGTCAATCGTTTTTCACCCTTCCCTTTCAAAATATCCTTTGTATCATATCATGACAAAACGCCGTTTTGCAAGCACATTTCCGCAAAAGATGAATATAAAAACGGAAAATTATTAAATATCGGGAAAGAATCGGCTAAGAATTCCCAAAAAGCGTTGTATTTATGCGCAGGGGTGGTATAGTGGAGAAAACCGATAAGATAAGGAGAAATCACCATGAAAAAATGTAATAACTGCGGCACCGAATTGAATGACGACATTCTGTTTTGCCTCAACTGCGGCGCCCGCTGTGACGCCCCCAAGGCCGGGGAAACCTCTGCGGCACAGCAGCCCCAACCCAATCCCGTTTACGAACAGTTCTCTCAAAATCCCCAGCCCGTTTTTGACCCCTGCGACCACACCGCCGAATTTGACCCGGCCGATATGCACGAAAACAAGCTGATGGCATTGCTTTGCTATCTGGGTGTTCTTGCTCTTATCCCTCTGCTGTGCGCCGAAAAGACCCTCTACATGAAATTCCACATCCGTCAGGCTCTCAAGCTGCTGATTTGCTACGCCGTCACCGGCACTGCGGCGGCTTTGCTTGCCTGGACGGTGATTGTTCCCCTTGCGGCGGCCTGCGCTGCAGTGGTGCTGGCGGTAGTCAACATCATCGGCTTTGTCAACACCGCCAAAAATCTTTCCAAAGAATTGCCCGTTGTGAAATCCGTCACCTTCCTAAACTGATTCCGCTTTGACAAAAAAACAGTGAAATTCCGCAGCGGCGGGGAGTGTTTCTGCTCCCTGTCTTTTTCTTTTTACACGGTAAATTTGTCGAACAGAGTTTTGGGAATTGGCTATTTACTTTTATCGGTTTATCTGCTATCATTGAACACATAAACGGTATGGAAAATACCGAAAGAAAGGACGCAAGCCATGAAAAAAGCATTGTTGAAATCCGTCTCCGTGATTCTGGCTCTTTCCATGATTCTCACCATCTGTGTGACCGGCGCCTCCGCCAGCAACGCTGCCGCCGAGCTCACTCAGACCACATGGACAAGACTGGGTTCCACCCTTCTGGGCGGCATCATTCAGGGTCTTCTGACCGGCCTTAACCTCATCTTCCCCGACAGCAAATCCTTCATCGACAAGGAAGATTACAAAAACGAAAACTTCTACGAGGGCACCGGCTCCATGCTGGACGAGCCCGCCGCCAACGCACAGTGGAAGCTGGGCTATGCCAACACCAGCCTTGTTCCCGATGACTGGCAGGAGCACACCTATTACCTGGGCGGCTACATCGTGATTGAAAACGGCTTTGTCAACAACGTTGAAGGCGTTATTGACGACATGGAAGCCCGCATCATTGCCATCGAAGACGGCAGCGGCCGCGGCATCTCCCTGTTCTGCACCATCGACTCCATCGGCATGACCAACGGCGACATTAAAAACATCCGCAAGGCCCTTGTGGAAAAGGCCGCCGGCAAATATGAGTTCGCCTCCGTCAACGTGTTCTGCACCCATGCCCACAGCGGCATTGATACCGAGGGCCTGTGGACCAACCTGCTGCCCAAGGTTCTGAAGAACATCCCCAAATCCCTGACCCGTATCGGCAAACTTGACCAGGGCACCGATCCCCACTACATGGAGTTCCTTACCAATCAGGTTTCCGACGCCATGCTTGCCGCCTGCGACGCCATGGAGCCCGGCACCATGACCAAATCCACCAAGCAGATCAGCCCCGAGTATTTCAGCAACAAGAACCGCCGTTACTCCACCTCCGACATGCAGGAGATGACCAAACTCGAGTTCACCCCCGATAACGCCGAATCCACCCCCACCATGATTGTTAACATTGCTGCCCATCCCGATGTTGCCGGCCTTCCCACCGAGGATAACTCCGGCCGCGAGGTTTGCGGTGAGTATGTATACTACATGGGCGAGACCCTTGCCAACTACGGTTACAACTGCATGTTCTTCAACGGCGCCATTGCCGGTATCTACATGGGCAGAGGCCGCACCAACAACTCTCAGGATATGGATGCCCGCTATGAGCAGTCCATGCGCTTCGGCGTTGAGATGGCCAAAATTGCTCTTTCCCTCAACAAGACTCCCGACGAGATTATGGCCGACACCAAGCTGTATGATGCCGAGCTCATCGCCAAGGAAAAAGCCATTGCCGAGAAGAACGGCGGCACCTATCGCCTGTGGTTTGATGAGACCTGGACTCCCGTTGAGGCTGTTCCCGTTGATCCCATCCTGAACGTGAAGATTAAGGAAGTATTCATTCCCGTTACCAATCCCTTCATTCAGTTGGCAGGCAAGCTGAACCTTGCAAACTATGCCGTTCTGAAGGCCGGCTTCAAGAAATATGAAATCGGCGTAGAGATCGGTTATCTGGAATTCGGCAAGCAGCTCAAGGTTGTTATGATGCCCGGCGAAATCTGCCAGGATCTTATCAGCGGCGGCGCTTCCCTGACTGCCGAAAACTCCTACTCCGGCAAAGCCTTCCAGTACCCCTGCATCCGTGAAATGTTCAATGACGAATCCATCATCTGCTTCGGCCTTGCCAACGATGCCATCGGCTATGTTGTGCCCGATACCGACTACTGCATGTCCATCGCCTTTGACCATTATCAGGAGCTCATCTCCCTTGGCAAATACGCAGCCAGCACCATCATGGCCGGCTTCACCGAGATTGCTCAGGAAGTGAATGACGAGGTCATAAGATAACCGGTTTTTCCGTAACCCCGTAAAGTAAACAGGCGGCATCCGCCCACCGAAAGGTGATTGGATGCCGCTTTCTTTTTTTCTGTTTATTTTCCACTATTTTCCCGCAGAACCGGAGCCCCTTTTTTTCACTATAAATATTGACAGCGCCCCGTTCAGAGTGATAAAATGCAGGGTAAAATGAGGTAATGTTTATCCGGCTTTTTACTGCTCCCTCTTCTTCGGGGCAATCAGCCGGAGCACAAACGGAAAGCGGCACGGTATGAATGATTTTGCATGTATAAAATCCGAAAAGCTCCGCCGTCAACTGGAATTTATCGTGACCTGCGACGAGCTGAAAAACATCTTTCGCCGCACGGTGCTGACGGATGCCTCCCGCCGCGAAAACGATGCCGAGCACTCCTGGCACCTTGCCCTGTGCGCCATGGTGCTGGAGGAATACGCCCCCGCCCCTTTGGATATGCAAAAGGTGCTGCGCATGGTGACCGTTCACGACCTGATAGAGATTTATGCCGGTGACACCTTCGCCTACGACACCACAGGCAACGCCACCAAGGCGGAGCGCGAAGCCGCCGCAGCCGATAAGCTGTTTTCGGTACTGGGCGAGCAGGGCTCCGAGTTCCGCACCCTGTGGGAGGAGTTTGATGCCGGGCAAACCCCGGAGGCCGCCTTTGCCGCCGCCATGGACCGGCTGCAGCCCCTGCTGCACAACTATGTGACCAACGGCTACACCTGGAAAGAGGGGGATGTGCACGCCTCCCAGGTGCTTACCCGCAACGCCCCCGTTAAGTCAGCCGCTCCCGCTTTGTGGGAGGCGGTGGAAGCCATCATAAACGATTCCGTCAAAAAAGGAATCCTGAAGGAATAAACACAAGAAAGGATGAGCATCATGTCCCAACTGCCCTTAGCCATTGAGGTCGGCTTTTTCGACCGCTTTCTGGAAACGGATATTTCCGTTTTTGAGTGGGTGCAAAAGCTGCAGCAAACAGCCGCGGAGCCCGTTCTCACCTTCATTCTGAAGGTTCTCACCTATCTGGGTGAAGGCGGTATTCTGTTTTTGGCTTTTGCCATCGGTCTGCTGCTCACCAAGAAATACAAAAAAGCGGGTTTAGCCGTGCTCGGCGCTCTCGGCATCATGGTTATCCTGAACAATGTGGTTTTGAAGAGCCTGTTTGCCCGTCCCCGCCCCTTCAATCTGTATGAAGACGGCCGCATGGATATCATCCGTGACCAATACGCCTGGTGGGCACAGCGCTACACCTACCCCGACATTGTGTCCCGCCCCAGCAGTCTCTCCTTCCCTTCCGGCCACTCCTCCTCCGCTTTTTGTGCGGCCTTTGCAGGTGCTTTCGCCTCCAAAAAGTTCAAAATCGCCCTGCCCATGTTCATCCTTGCCGCGCTGGTGGCATTCTCCCGCATATATGTGGAGGTTCACTACTTCACCGATGTTGCTTTCGGCGCCCTTGTGGGCTTTATCTATGGCATTTTAGGCACCCTGCTTGTATGGTTCGTCTGGAAAAAGTGGGGCGACAAAATCGATGCTTTCATCGAGAAGGTCAAAGCCGCAGTTCTTCGCAAAAAAGCATAACACCGAATCAGTTAATATTTGAGGGTGTGCCGGCCCGCACAGTCCCGCTTTCACGCCCGTAACAATACGGAGGTAATAAAAATGAACAACAATGTTCGTCCCGCAGACATGAAACGAATCAACACCCCTGAGCTTGCCAACGCCTTTATCGCGGAGCAGATTGATGCCCTGCGCGCCCAGATCGGCAGCAAAAAGGTTCTGCTCGCCCTCTCCGGCGGCGTGGATTCTTCCGTTGTGGCCGCTCTTCTCATCAAAGCCATCGGCAAGCAGCTGGTTTGCGTGCACGTGAACCACGGCCTGCTTCGCAAGGGCGAGCCCGAGCAGGTTATCAAGGTATTCCGCGACGAGATGGATGCCAATCTGGTTTATGTGGATGCCGTTGACCGTTTTCTGGATAAACTGGCCGGTGTGGCCGACCCGGAGGAGAAGCGCCATATCATCGGTGCCGAGTTCATCCGTGTATTTGAAGAAGAAGCCCGCAAGCAGGAGGGCATCGAGTTCCTTGCTCAGGGTACCATTTACCCCGACATCATCGAGAGTGACGGCGTAAAGGCCCACCACAACGTTGGCGGCCTGCCCGAGGATTTGCAGTTTGAGCTGGTTGAGCCCCTGAAGTTCCTGTTCAAGGACGAAGTTAGAGTGGTTGGTGCCGCTCTCGGTCTGCCCGACGGCATGGTAAACCGTCAGCCGTTCCCCGGCCCCGGCCTTGGTGTGCGCTGCATTGGTGCCATCACCCGCGACCGTTTGGAGGCTGTGCGTGAATCCGACGCCATTCTGCGTGAGGAATTCGCCGCCGCAGGCCTTGCCGGTAAGGTTTGGCAGTATTTCACCGTTGTGCCCGATATCAAATCCACCGGCGTTATTGACGGCAAGCGCTCCTTCGACTGGCCCGTAGTCATTCGTGCCGTCAACACCGTTGACGCCATGGCCGCTACCGTGGAGGAGATGGATTGGGCTCTTATCAAGAAGCTGACCGCCCGCATCACCGCCGAGGTGAAAGGCGTTAACCGCGTGCTGATTGACGTTACCCCCAAGCCCACAGGCACCATTGAGTGGGAATAATACAAAACAGTATATATACAACAAAAGAGCCTTGAAATCACTGATTTTTCAGTAGTTTCAAGGCTTTTCTTTATCGGGAATGTGATCTGATCTACGCATGACAGGCGCACGGTGGCGGTGAGAAATCCCCGCCGCCGTTTTTTCTATTTGTAAACTTTTTAAGATTTTCCCGGAAGTAATTGACTTTTGGGCAGAAGTCCATTATAATAATTTGCGAATAAGTCGCAAATCGGAGGTGCGGATATGGTGAAATATAAGACCGAGCAGCGAAAACTGATGCAATCCCTTTTCACTAAGCATCCGCACGAAATGTTTTCCGCAAAGGAAATCAAGGATCTTTTGGGCGGTGAATCGGTCAGTATCAGTGCCATC
>JAZRWZ010000069.1:0-8105 GCA_045599985.1 Acutalibacteraceae bacterium
GTTAGAGAAAAATATCAAAAAAAGGGTATTGGAATAATTTTGAATTTTGCAACTATTATTTTGCCTATAATTGTCGGTACTATAATGATTTTAACAGATTTCAATTCTCGTTTACAATAAATTGTAGATGTGCTTAATGTACTATTTTCCGACTGTCAAGGTCGGATTTTTCTTTTCTTGTCTATTTCGTAATTCAAAAGGGCTGCCGCACATTGATTTCCTCAATTTGCGACAGCCCCTTGTTTCGGTATCGGCCGCCGGATGACGGCATTTTTGATTTCTTGCCGGGTTTACAAACTCATGAAATTGAGTGCCCGGAATTGCTTTCCGGCGCTTCGGGCCAACCGGTTATTTGATTTCAAAAAACACAACATTGCCCGCGCCGAGGGTTTCGCTTAATGTCAGCGTGCCGTCTTCTACCGCTGCGGTTTCGGTAACGGGGGTAAGAACGGCGCAGCCCTCATACTTTTCACGAAGCTCGTCGAAATACAACTCTCTTGCTTCCGGGTCATTCAGGGTTGCGGTGGAGTCAATGCAGGGGTCGTCCGGCGACCAGCTGAAGCAGTCGTCACCGATGCCGTAGGTTTTTCTGTCCTGCTGCCACTCGTCAAAGAAATTGCAGTCGTCGTTGACAAGGTATTTTGTAACCGTTACGGTTTTGCCGTCCAGCTGAGGCACGCTGATATCAAAATTGACCTTCATATCCTTTTTGTAATCAAGGTCGTTTTTGAAGTTGTAGGCCATGACTCTTAAGGTCTGCTCCTCCTCGTTCCAGGAGGCAAGGCAATCCGATTCAATTTTGAAGCCCGCGTTCATGTGGAAGTTGGAAACCTCGGCCTGCCTGCCGCCCGCGAAGCGATAAATGTTATTCGCGATGTGGTAGCTGATTATGGGATAACCGTTTAATATGCCGTTGGTAAGGAAATACCAGGATGAGAAATAATCCATGCCGCTGTCAATGGCCTGCTTGAAAAGCCGTGCATCGTAAGCTGCCTGCCAGGTGTAGCCCACGGTTCTGGAATTGAGCTCATTGCTCACCGCTCCGCGGTTTTGACCCACCAGAATCCTGCCCTCATCAATGCCGAAAATCACATCGTCAAGGCCGTATTTCTCTGCCGCCTTTTTCAGGTGCTCGGTAAGCTCCGGCAGGGTGAATCCGCCCGTGAACTGGCCGGGGGTGATATCGTAGAAGGAGGCCGAAACAAAGCAGATGCGTGTTCCCTTTTCGCCTGTGGCGTAGTTTGTGCCCGTGCCGCAGTGCTTGAGGAAGTTGCGCTCATCCCAAAGCCCTTCGGTAACGCCCATGCAGTGGGCACCCACAAATACATCCTCGCCAATCACGTCGATGAGTGCCTGCACGGTGTAGTCATACAGCTTGCAATAGGCAATCTCGGAGCTTTCGGGGGTTTCGTCCTTGGCAAAGAACCAGTCTTTGTTTTCGTATTCCGTCATGCAGCCGAAGCGCCAGGTCTTCACCTCGTCAATGCCGAATTCATCCACAAGGGCCTGCGCCATGGCTTTGATGTAGTTGTAATAAACGTTGTAGTCATCGGGCGGGTAAACATTCATGGAGAATCCGCCGCCGATCATATAATCGGAGGTGTATTTGATGGGCACACCACCCAGTTTTAAGTGAGGCTTGGCACCCAGGTTCAGAATCCCGCGGCAGTTTTTGATAAGGCGGGTAAAATCGTAATCATCAAGAACCGAGGTGTCATACGGGTCTTTGAACAAATCCCGCTGAGGAGTGCCGCCCGTGCACTGCATCAGCTGAACATATTTCACAAATTTGAAAACATCATATTTTTCATTGTTTTTGGCATCGAAAAACTGTGTGCCCATATCCCAGACGTTGACGTTATCCGCAATGTTCGGAATCTCGTCTCCGAGCTCTTCCGTGCTGATTTTGTAGTTATAGGTGCTCACCCCGCGGAAAAGGCCGAAAAACGAGCTGAAAAACAAAGCGATTGCCGTGAAAACGGCTGTCAGTATCTTCATAAAAATACCTCCTGATGAGAAATGACCCGTAAACATAAAAGATGATTCTTTGGCCTGTTTGCTCCATTATAAAGAATAACGGGAATCAAAGTCAATGAGCAGTTTTGAAAAAATGATAATCTTATGGTATCGAAAAATCATGATTTATCTTTTCCTGTGTAGGGTAAGAGCACCTGCTCTTACCGGCACGGCGGCACGCCGTGGGAAAACCCGCGTATGCAATGAGTTTTTATTTGCCTTCGGCAAATCCGGCAAGACACAGTGGTCTTGCCCTACACGATAAGATTTGCCGCAGGCAAATGATGGACTGTTCTCTGTTCATGGTTTTTACTTTCTGTTATCGGATTTGCTTTTTTCGGAAGAATCACAAGGCAATTACCGGTTGCATTTTATCTTTACCGAATATATAATCAAAATAGAGCGGCGGGCTTTTCTGCTGCTTTTGTCAGTGCGTTTACCGCACCCGGAGAGGGTGTGCAAAAAGAAACGGTAAGGAGACGGGAAAGATGAATTCAAGTGCAAAAAAAGCGATTTCTCTGCTGCTGGCAATGATTCTGTTATTGACCTCCCTGTCGGCCGGGGCCTCTGCCCTGAGCGGCCATGTTTCCGGGGATGTGGTGGCTTTTTCCAAGCAGGCCGCCGTGGATGCGGAGGCGGAGGGCATTGTTCTGCTGAAAAATGAGGAGAACTGCCTGCCGCTGAACGGAAAAAAGTTGAACGTTTTCGGTATCGGCTCCGTTTACCCCTTCATGGGCGGCGCGGGCTCCGGCGCCATCACCTCCGATGACCCCACCACCTTTTACGAAGCCCTTGACGAGGCGGGGGTCGTTTATAACGAGGAACTCAAAAAGCTGTATGAATCCAACATCGGCCTCAATCAGATGCCCAAAACCGATAACACGGTTATCAACAATCTGCTGCAGGTGGCGCTCTCCATAGATTCGCTTACCGAGATGTCCACCGGAAAGCTGACGGATGACATCATGAATAACGCTTTGGCTTTTTCCGACACGGCGGTGCTGTTCATCAGCAGAACCAGCGCGGAGGGCTCCGACCTCAGCGCGGATACCTTAAGGCTCAGCGAGGCGGAAAAGAAGCTTGCGGATAAGGTGGCAACAACATTCAAGAATGTGATAGTCCTTTTCAATATCGGCAATGTTATGGAGATGGATTGGCTGGAAGAATACGAGAGCATCAAAGCAGCCGCCATTGTGTGGATTCCCGGTGAATTCGGCTTTACCGCCGTGGCGCAGATGCTCACGGGTGAGGTGAATCCCTCCGGCAAGCTGGCCGATACGGTTGCTTTCCGCATTGAGGACCACCCCTCCGGCGAGTATTTCGGCAGTTTTTCCTACGCCGATTCCTCCGACCACTATGTGGAATACCGGGAGGGCATTTATGTGGGGTATCGCTATTTTGAAACCTTCGCCCCCGAAAAGGTGCAGTTCCCCTTCGGCTACGGCCTCTCCTATACCTCATTTTCCAAGGAGATTACCGGTACCTCTTTTGATGAGGATGAAATCAGCGTTACTTTCAATGTGAAAAACACGGGCACCCTCAGCGGAAAAGAAACCGTGCAGGTGTATTACAGCGCCCCATATCAGGCGGGCGGCATTGAGAAAAGCGCCCTTTGCCTTGGCGGATTCCTCAAAACCGATTTGCTCGCCCCCGGTGAGTCCCAAACCCTCACGGTCACCTTCCCCACAGCCGATATGGCATCCTATGACTACAAGGGGAATGAGGCATGGGTTCTGGAGGCGGGAGAATACCGCATCATGGCGGCAAACCACAGCCGGGACTTTATTGAAGAGTTCACCTATACCGTTGATGAAACAAAGATTTTGAAAAATGACGGAAAAACGGGAACGGAAATCAGAAATCTGTTTGCCGATTCCTATACCGGCTTCCCGGTTTTGTCAAGAGCGGATGCCGAAGGTACCTACCCCGTGTATGAGCAGCGGGAAGGGGGCTTTGCCGTGAAGAATGCGGATACCCTGCCTGCACCCGCAAGCGGCGGCACAGCGCCGAAAACCAACGCCAAATACGAAAAAACAATCACCCTCAGGGATGTGTATGAGGATGAGAGCCTTTGGGACGCCTTCCTTGACCAGATGACCGTGGATGAGATGGCGCGCCTTGTCTGCGACGGCGGCTACGGCACGGCGGGCATCAAGCGGTTGGGCATCCCCGCCACCATGGATAACGACGGCCCCTCTAGCGTGAAAGGCAGAAACGGCCTGCTTTATACGGACAGCGGCACGGCTTACCCCTGCGAAACCGCCATCGCCTGCACATGGAACACGGAGCTGGCAGAGCGCATCGGCGTTGCCGTGGGCATGGAGGCGGAGGATATCGGTACGGATATCTGGTACGCCCCCGCCGTCAACATCCACCGCAACCCCCGGGGCGGCAGAAATTTTGAGTATTTCTCCGAAGACCCTCTGCTTTCGGGCAAAATGGCGGCTGCCATCATCAACGGCTGCAGCGAAAAGGGCCTTGTGGTTACCATGAAGCACTTTGCGCTCAATGATCAGGAATCCCACCGCAACGGCATCTTTACATGGGCGGATGAGCAGACCATGCGTGAGATTTATCTCAAGGCCTTTGAGATTGCCGTGAAGGAGAGCGACTGTGCCGGCATCATGTCGGCCTATAACCGCATCGGCGCGGATTGGTGCGGCGGCAAAGCCTCCCTGCTGATTGATTTGCTGCGTAAGGAATGGGGCTTTGAGGGCTTTGTGGTTTCCGATTTCACCTCCAATATTACGGGCTCGGGCTACATGAGCCCTGTGCTGGGTGTATACAGCGGCAACGACACCATTCTTACCGGCATCAAATTTGTGTTCCTTCCCTCCCACCTTCTGGCGGTGAAGATTCGGTATGCCAGGGACCCCGTCGGTTTCGGCACCGCCCTGCGGGAGAGATGCCGCGAGCTGTGCACCGCCAAAATGAAAACAAGGGCTTTTCTGAATGAGGAGAAGACCTATGACGACTCCTATCTCGGCGCAGTCGTACCTTTGTCGGAGTGGCATTTCTCATTCCCTTACCTGTTCTCACTGCTCCGATATATTCTCAATAATATCACCTATACCGTAATCTACGGGTTAAGAGCGCTGTTCGGCTGATTGGCTGCAGTGCGGCGGGCAATATTATTGTATTTTGAGGCTGCCGAAAAGGGAAAAAACGGTGAGTATCTTCAAAAAAAGCCGCCGTATCCGCGAAAATACTTGACTTTCCGCTATTTAAATCATACAATAAAATGTGTTTTTACTATCAATACAGAGAGGAAGAGATTTGCACATGAAAAAAATCCTTGCACTTGTTCTTGCGGTTGTTACCTTGTTCTCCTTCACAACCGTCGCTTTTGCCGCCGATGAGGTAACCATTCCCGCCACGGCCAGCCCCATTCTGTACGACACCAACTATTTCGGCAGCGGCAAAGTTACCAAGTGGTATTCCATTCAGGCCGCCAGTAAGTATTTTCTGGTGAACGAATCCGGCCAGACCGGCGATGCCATCACCATCTCCGTTTATGATGCCGACGGCAAGCAGCTCAAAGTTGACACCAAGGGCGGCGGAAGTAACGGTTCCTTCTGGAGCATGGGTGAATGCTACATGGTCACTGTTGGCAAGACTTATTATGTCAAGGCCGATTTTGACGGTGCTTACTTCTCCATTTCCAACTGCTGGCTGGACTTCGGCAAATACAACAACTACGGCGACACCAAGGCTGCCGATTTCAAACTTGTGAGTACCGGCGTTGCCAAAACCTTCAGCGGCTCCGACATCGCAAGCTGGGATGTGTATGAGATTTCCGACGAATATGTTTGGATGGAAGAGTATCTTGACGAAAACCTCGGCTGCTACTTTGCCTCCGCTAAAATGGTTGCCAATGTTCCCGTTTTCTTCGAGAACAACTGCTCCACTCCCAATATCCCCTCCATCTATAAGGGCCTTTACATGGAAGAGGGCTTTGTGGGCTCCGAGCTTGCCAAGGGTGAGCAGTCCTACTATGTAGTCAGCTACGATGTCATCAACTCTGCCGAAAGAGTCATGGGCACCACCTCCCGCGGCTCCATGCTGGTTTATGTTCCCGCCGGCAGCACCATTACCGAGAGCAACAACATCGTGCACATCAAGGGCGTCCGCACCTTCAGCCTGCTTGATTTCCTTAAGCAGCTCTTTGCCGATGCCATTGTATATTTCCATGGTTTTCTTCCCCTTATCTGGAATCACATTGTTGCGATAATTAACTTGATTATGTCCTTGTTTGCCTAAAGCCATTTGATTCCGAACAGAAATAAAAACTGACTTTGAGGCACTCTCTGTCGGGCCAACAGACGAAAAACTTTTTATCATTCACAAATTCCACCTCTGCTGCACAGCGGGGGTGGATTTTTTTGCGGTGAAAGCAATATAATAATCATAGGATATGGAGTAATCCCCATAGTGCGGTCTTGACTTTTTTGTCATGTCAAGGGCTTGCACTATGGGGATTTTGTCATTTTGCCGACTTTTTGTATTATGGAAACGAAAGGAATGAATTTTATCGAGAAAGGAATTATTAATTATGGAAACTTACGGATACATCCGTGTATCATCAACAGACCAAAACGAGGACAGGCAGGTGCTTGCCATGAAAGATATGCAGGTACCGCCGAAAAACATATTTATTGACAAGCAAAGCGGCAAGGATTTTGACCGCCCGCAGTACAAAAAACTTGTGAAGAAGGTGAAGCCCGGTGACCTGCTCTATATATTGAGTTTAGACCGGCTGGGCAGAAATTACGAAGAAATACAGAACCAATGGCGGTATCTGACAAAGGAAATCGGCATTGATATTTGCGTGATTGATATGCCGATTCTTGACACCAGACCGTATAAAGACCTGCTCGGCACATTTGTGACCGATTTGTTCCTGCAGGTGCTTTCGTTTGTGGCGGAAAATGAGCGCGACAACATCCGCAAGCGGCAGGCGCAGGGCATAGCGGCGGCAAAACTGCGTGGGGTGAAATTCGGCAGGCCGGAGAAAGCAATGCCGGAAAATTTTGCCGAGCTTGTGGAGCAGTGGAAAAAAAAGAAGCTGCCGCAGGAGAAAATTCTGCGGCAGTGCAACATGTCAAAAGCGACCTTTTACAGGCGGTTAAGCGAGATGAACCATGAACAAAAATAGTGATCTATATCAAAAAGTAAACATTTTGATACATACAGAATGAGCCAATTTTACTCTCTACTATATTAATCTATATGTGGCAAGAAGTCAAGATTGGTTTCAAAAAAAGTGCACAACATATTTTGGGGGGAGAATGAGGAATTTTTGACATTTTTCACAAAAGGGAATGCTTCGGCATTTACCCGAAGAAAATCTCAGAATGTTTACTTTATGAAAACGGAAGTTCAAACGGCAAGGAAAGGAGAGAAGCTTGCGGCGTTTTGGCCGGATGTGACTGTTTAGTATGGAAACACTGCTTGAAAAAGGACTAACCGGGAACAACTGCAAAATGTTATTGTCACTGTTTGAGAATGTAATAGAGTTCAGCTCGGACGGAACGGTAAGATGCCTCAAGACTTCTTCCGGGATTGATTTTCTGCCGCGGGAACCTGTAAGGATTCTGACGGAAGATTTTATCCGTTACATTTCAGGGCGCTTTGTGTTTGAAGATAACGAATTTTCTTTTTCTTCGCTTCAGAACGGGCAGAACGGAATAACATTCAGCATTCTGCAAAACGGTGAAGAAATCAAATATGTGGGCTTCATCATTCCCTTTGGTGAGAATTGCAGTTTTTGCTTTAATCGGGTTGGCAGTATTGCAAACAGTCCGGGTGAGTGCGAAAGCACCGGGCATAAACATCCTGTGTTTATTAAAACCTTCGGGTATTTTGAGGTGTATAAAGACGGTCAGCCGGTCTTCTTCCACAGTGAAAAGGTAAAGGAATTACTTGCTCTGCTGGTTGACAGGCAAGGTGGATATGTGACAACCAAAGAAGGCGCTGCCCTGCTTTGGCCCGATAAAGAGGTTGACGATTTGCTGAAGGCCCGTTACAGAAAAGTCTGTTTACGCCTGACCGAAACTCTCTGCGAAAACGGAATTGAGTATATTGTTGAT
>JAZRWZ010000070.1:0-3864 GCA_045599985.1 Acutalibacteraceae bacterium
GTGTAGAGCGTCTGCAGCTCATCCTGAATATCAAGAGCATCAAAAATATCACTGGTAAAGCCAACGGGCAGGTGAGAGCTGTTGGTGTAATAAGGTGCTCCGCCAGGCTCTGCGGCTGTGATGATGTCGGGGAAATCTTCGGTGTCGTGCTTGGCGAAACGGTAGGTAGTGGACTCGGCGGGAGTGGCCTCAAGATTATAGAGGTCACCGTACTGCTCCTGATAATCGGAGAGTCTTTCACGCATGTGGTTAAGAACCTTTTTGGTGAATTCCTGTGCCTCGGTGCTTACAAGGTCATTGCGGATCCATTTTGCGTTCAGGCAGGCTTCGTTCATGCCCACAAGCCCGATGGTGGAGAAGTGGTTGTCAAAGGTGCCCAGGTAACGCTTGGTGTAGGGGTAAAGACCTTCGTTCAGAAGCTTGGTGATGATGGTACGCTTGATCTTAAGGGAACGGGCGGAGATATCCATCAGTTTATCCAGGCGTTTGAAGAATTCTTCCTCATTGGCGGATTGGTAAGCAATGCGGGGCATGTTGATGGTTACAACGCCCACGGAGCCGGTGCTTTCACCGCTGCCGAAGAAACCGCCGCTCTTCTTGCGGAGTTCTCTTAAATCAAGGCGCAGACGGCAGCACATGGAGCGAACATCGCTGGGCTCCATATCGCTGTTGATATAGTTGCTGAAGTAGGGTGTACCGTATTTTGCGGTCATTTCAAACAGGAGCTTGTTATTCTCGGTTTCACTCCAGTCAAAGTCACGGGTAATGGAGTAGGTTGGGATGGGGTACTGGAAGCCGCGGCCGTTGGCATCGCCTTCAATCATGATTTCAATGAAGGCCTTGTTGACCATATCCATCTCGGCTTTGCAGTCCTTATATTTGAAGTCCATCTCTTTGCCGCCTACGATGCAGTACTGCTCGGCAAGGTCGGCAGGTACGGTCCAGTCGAGTGTGATGTTGCTGAAGGGGGACTGTGTGCCCCAGCGGGAGGGAGTATTTACACCGTATACAAAGGACTGAACGCTTTGTTTAACTTCTTTATAGGAGAGATTGTCTACCTTAACAAAAGGAGCAAGATAGGTGTCAAAGGAGGAGAATGCCTGAGCACCGGCCCATTCGTTCTGCATAATACCAAGGAAGTTTACCATTTGGTTGCAGAGGGTGGAAAGATGACCGGCAGGGGAGGAAGTGATTTTGCCGGGAACACCGCCAAGGCCTTCCTGGATCAACTGGCGAAGAGACCAGCCTGCGCAGTAGCCGGTGAGCATGGAAAGGTCATGAATATGGATATCGGTGTTGCGGTGAGCATTGGCGATTTCATCGTCATATATTTCGCTCAGCCAGTAGTTGGCGGTTACGGCACCGGAGTTGGAAAGAATCAGACCGCCTACGGAGTAGGTTACGGTGCTGTTCTCTTTTACTCGCCAGTCGGTTACATTAACATAGCTGTTAACAATTTCCTTGTAATCCAGAATGGTGGATTTCATGTTGCGGATTTTTTCGCGCTGGCGGCGGTACAGAATGTATGCCTTCGCCACATCATCATAACCCGCCTGCACCAAAACAGACTCTACGCTGTCCTGGATATCTTCAACCGCAATTAAATCGTTTTTGATTTTAGGCTCAAAATTGGCAGTAACCTTCAAGCCCAAAAAATCAATTGTAGAGGGGTTATACTGTTTGTTTTCCGCTTCAAAAGCGCTGGTGATGGCGGCAATGATTTTGGAAAGTTCAAATTCGGTGACTTTGCCGTCTCTTTTGAGTACTTTGTACATTTTGCTCCTCCTTCTTTATTCAACACCCCGCAGCTGTGCAGCAGGAATATATTTTTGCACGGCTGTTAACATTTCGTGCATGGTTTCCGGCGAGTGACCTTCCACTTCGCTGTCAATCAATTCACCCGAATCTACAAATCCCTGCAGGAAATAGGCTTTTGCGCCTTGTATCCAACGGGCGATTTCGCTCATATCTTCTGTTGTGTGGAAGTTTTTTGTAACCGTGGTGCGGAATTCATATTCGATATTGCCGTGAAGAAGCATTTCAACGCTCTTCTCAACACCGCTGATATCGTAATCGGGAATCCCCACGGTGATGCCGTACTTTTCTTTGGTGTTTTTGATATCCATGGCAACCTTGTCAATCAGGTTGTTCTGAAACAATTCACGCAGACGCTCGGGATAACTGCCGTTGGTATCCAGTTTCACCGGATAACCTTCTTCTTTGATTCTGGCTATGAACGGTGCAATGTCACGGTGAAGTAACGGTTCGCCGCCCGTGATGCACACGCCGTCCAATGTGCCTTTGCGCTTTCTCAGAAAATTGATGATATCGTCTTCCGAGTATGTTTCCAGCTCCTTGTCCCGATAAACCAAAGAAGCGTTGTGGCAAAAAGGACACCGGAAATCGCAGCCGGCGGTAAACAGGGTGCACGCTACATGGCCGGGATAATCCAGTAAGGTCAGCTTCTGTAATCCGCTGATAACCATTTTGCATCACCCCGATTCCGCGAAAATCACAAGATATAGTGCTTTTGCTTGCCAAAATTACACCAAATACAGAACATCATCAATAATACCTTAACCTTTTTGAAAAATCAATAGTTAATGGCAAATTTTTTTGAAAAAAACCACAGTATTTTGTGGCAGTCAGTTAGCACAGCACAATTCATCACAATATGTAGTAACGCTCATTATGATGCAAACTATACTTGATTTGTAAAGAAAATCGCATAAAACTATGGAAAAGACGGATAATGTGTGATAATATATGAAAAATAGTTTATAGTAGCACTTCAAAAGATATCTTTTACAAGGGTGTGAAGTGATTTACTATATCTTGCGGTGCCTGTTGATTTTATTACATTATATATAGGAGGAGTTTGCGTGACAGTTCAGGAAAAACTTGCTCTCTGGAAAACCTTCGATCCCGATACGGCTGCGGAGTTGAATGCTGTTACCGATGAAAAGGAGATTGAAGATAGATTTTATAAGGACCTTGCCTTTGGCACGGGCGGCCTTCGCGGCATTATGGGTGCCGGCGCCAACCGGATGAATGTTTACACCGTCGGTAAAGCCACACAGGGCCTTGCAGATTATCTTAAAAACACCGTCAAGGGTGATAAGACTGTTGCCGTTGCCTACGATTCCCGAAACAATTCCCGTCGTTTTGCTGAGCGAACCGCAGGCGTTCTTGCTGCAAACGGTATCAAGGTGTTTCTTTTTGAAACCTTAATGCCCACACCCGTGCTTTCCTTTGCCGTGCGTTATCATCGGTGCAATGCCGGTGTTGTTGTAACTGCCAGCCATAATCCCAAAGAGTATAACGGATATAAAGTGTATGATGAAAAAGGCTGTCAGCTTGTACCTCAGTATGCCAATCAGGTGATTGCCTGCGTGAATGCCGTAACGGATTTGGTGGCTGTTCCCTGCCTTTCTTTGGAAGATGCCGTTGAGAAGGGCTTAGTTGAAATGATCGGGCAGGGGACGTTGGATGCTTTCCTTGCCGAGGTAAAGAAACAATCTGTTTATGAAGAAAAGTCCGACATTAAGATTATCTATACACCACTGCACGGCACGGGCAACATCCCTGTCCGTTCCATTCTTAAGGATATGAATGTATCGGTTGTGAAGGAGCAGGAGCTGCCGGACGGTAACTTCTCCACCGTTCGTTCTCCCAACCCCGAAGAGAAAGATGCTTTGAGCATTGCACTGAAACAGGCCGGTGCAGAAGATGCCGATCTTGTTATCGGTACCGATCCTGACTGTGACCGTGTTGGCATCGGCGTAAAACATGACGGTGAGTTTACTCTGCTGACCGGGAACCAGACCGGTGCACTGCTTGTTGATTTTATTCTTTCAAACCGTA
>JAZRWZ010000071.1:0-5358 GCA_045599985.1 Acutalibacteraceae bacterium
TGACGGCGGAGATTTTGAAGAATACGCCATGCTCGCACTGCGGCTGACAGAAGGGCTTCGTTTTGGCTTCACCCTTTCAAGATTCGGCACCCCGGTGCCCGAAAGCGTGATTGCCAAAGCCAAAAAGCTGACTCCCATGGGCCTTACTGCGGTGACCGACCAAAGCATATCTCTCACTCCGAAAGGCTTCCTATTAAGCAACGCCGTGATTGCGGAGCTGTTGGAGGACATCTGAATTCATAACACCAAACAGCGGCACGCTCCTTTCTATTCGGAGAATGCCGCTGTTATCTTTTGTTATTTTATTGTGTCGATTTCGCTGAAATCAAAGGGAATCCGCTGCCCTTTTACGATATGGAAGCAATGCCGACCCAAAGAGAAAATCGGGCGGTCATGTTTGAGAGAATCGGAATACACGCTATCCACCTGAGCCTCGGGAAAGGCCTGCCGGAAGCGGGCCACCTTTTCCTCCCCCTTACAATTTGCACTTATGGGCTTGAGAGTTTTCGGGTCAAACCGGGAACAAAGCAAAGCATCAAAACGGAGCCGCTCCGCAATCTCCTTCAATAAAAAATCGGGGCTGGCGCTGATAACCACCGTAAAACGCGCCCGGTTTTGCGGCCGGACAAACTCATAAATCAAAGGCTCGTATTTATCCCAAAAGCTCTTTACCGCTTTGTTCAGGGGAATCAGCTTGATAAAGACGAAAAAGGCGCGTTTGGCCTGCACCAACGGCAGCAGCCGCACTGCCGCAAGCAAACCCGCCGCCGCCTGCAAAGGCAGGGTCACGATGATCCACGGGTAACGGAGCAGGCAGTAAAGGTAAAAGCGGGAGCCGCTGTCAAAGGGCAGCATGGTTTTATCAAAATCGTAAATATCAACTTGCATCGGTTTTTCCTTAATACTTCACGGTAACCTTATGTTTGCCCGTGCCGGTCATAATCTTCAGAATAGCGGCATCGCACCCCTCAATGGGCTCCACGGTGTATTGCCCGTCGCAATCAATGCTTTTGGGAGCAGAGGGCAGATAAATCTCGGTAGGTGCCGTGAAGGTGCCGTTTTGGGTGTAGCGCAGGCTGAAGGTATTCATTTTGCGGTCAACGCCGTAGGAATCAATGGTGCCGCTGACTGCCATAGGCGAAATGCGCAGCAGGCTCTGCATCACAACGGAATCAAACATACCCTCGGAGTAGCACCAGTAGGTCTGACCCCACTGATTGCTGTCGAATTTATCCAGAAGATAATTGATGTGCTGCAGCCATTCGGTGCCCTCGTTGCCGCCGCTGCCGCCCCATTCTCCCACCAAAACAGGCACATTCAGGCGCTTTTGGGTGCGGCGGTGTTCATCAAAGATGGAACCGGTGCGGGAGTTGCTGGCATATTTATAATCGGGGGTATCCACCATCAGGTCATAGCCGTGAGGGGCGAAGCACTGCTTTTCCTCCCGTCTGCCGTGGATGGTGACGGCGGGGGTGGAGCAGGGAATGCCCAGATTGGAGTAATAGCAGTTTTCCATAATGATAATGCCGTTATCCGTCACCTCGCGGATGGCGGCGGCTACCTTATTGATAAAGGGAGAGTAGCACTCAAGGTCGAACTGACGAATCAGTTTTTCGCCGGAGCGGCAGACAATGGAGTGGAACAAATCCGGGTCGCTGAACTGGTCAAGAACCTTGTGACGGGTTTCGGCCTTCAGGGCATCCTTGACAAGCTGCGTGCGGCTGACGCGGCGGTCGGTCAATCCTGCGCGGGTAACACCGGCAATCAGCTTGCGGAACGCCTTGCCGCCGGGGGTGCCGGGGAAGGGTTCATTCATCACATCAAAGCCGAACAGCGCGGGGTGATTCTTAAAGCGCTCCGCCACATGCTTCCACATGTTGCAGTAGTATTCCTGAATGGGCTTGCCGCAGCAGACATCGTTGGCCCAGAAATGGTCAAAGCAGTTGTGAATGGCTCTGCCGAAGAAATAGCCCTCCGCCCATACAAAGCGGGTCTGGTGGAACTTGGCGCCATCCGTCAGGCAGGCCCACATGGGCGCGCCGTCGGCAGGGGTATCCACTGCGCCGCCGTACAAATCCTGATGCATATCCAGGAAGAAATAAATGCCGTGCTTCTGACACAAATCGGCAATATCCTCCACACGGTTGAGGTAATCCTCATCATAGCGGTTGGGCTCGGGCTCCACGGCATCCCATGTTAACCCCAGTCGAATAAGGGTAAAGCCGCTTTGCTTGAGCTTAATAATGAGGGATTCGTCAAATTTCAGCTCATAATCCTTTTTGGTGTTCTGTGCATTGGGTCTGCCCTTGTCGCACAGATTCACGCCGTTGAAAATGCGCTGACGGCCGTGCTCGTCAATAAACCGTTCGCCCTGCGTAAAAATCTTATCCATATTCGTTCCCTCTCTTTCTGCCGTTATTATACCATTGAAGAATGCCGTTTGCAATATACTCCGTTCCCTCTTTGCAATTTCAATCCCGGCTTTTTCTTTCTCAATCGCTTGTAAAAGCGGAACGAATGGTATAAAATGAAAGAATAGTGCTGAAAAACCTGATTCAGAAAGGATTTGCCGCCTTCATCGGCAAAACGGTGCTGATTATGACACAACTGCCATTAGATTTAGAACAGCTGCTGCGTGAAAAGGATTACAGCGGCGTGTGGACTCTCTTCCTCTCCAAGCTGCCCACCATCATTGCGGGCATCGCCATTCTTGTGATTGGCTTCTGGCTTGCGAATTTGCTGGGCAAGCTGACCGTGCGTGCCATGCGCGCAAAGGGTGTTGACCAATCCATTCACGGCTTTATCAGAACCATTATGGTGCTGCTGCTCAAATTCATTGTGATTCTGACCGCCATGTCCAAATTCGGTATCAACATCAACTCCTTTATCGCCGCCGTGGGCGCTGCCGGTGTTACGGCAGGCTTAGGCTTGCAGGAGAGTGTGAGCCAGTTTGCCAGCGGCATCACCATTCTTATCAACAAGCCCTTCAAAAGCGGCGATTTTATTGAACTGGAAAATGTGAGCGGCAAGGTGCTGGAGATTCGCCTGATGTATACCACCCTTGTTACCCTTGACAACAAGCGTGTGATTGTGCCCAACTCCCACATCACCACCAGCAACCTTGTCAACTACAACGCCGAAAGTCACCGCCGTATCGATTTGGTATACTCCGTTTCCTACGACACGGATATTGCATTGGCCAAGGATGTGCTCACCCGGGTGGTGTCCGATTTTGACCTTGTGCTCAAAGACCCCGCTCCCCTGATTGCCGTGAAGGAGCACGGTGCCAGCGCCGTGATGCTCACCTGCTATGTGTGGTGTAACTCCAACGACTACTGGGATGTATATTTTCAGATGCAGGAGCGGGTGAAAATCGCCTTTGACCAAAACGGCATCTCCATTCCCTTTGACCAGTTGGATGTACACATCCGCCCCGACCTGAAACCGTAAGGAGGACCCTATGACTAAACTGCTTATCCGCCTTTTTGTGAAGGATTATGAAAACACCAAAAACGAAACCGTCCGCAACCGCTACGGCATGCTCAGCGGCTTTGTGGGCATCGTTCTCAACATCATTCTCTCCGCCTTCAAAATGATATTCGGCTCCCTGACGGGCAGTATCTCCATTACCGCGGACGGCGTGAATAACCTGTTTGACGCCGCCTCCTCCGTCATCAGCCTTGTAGGCTTTAAAATCAGCGGCAAGCCAGCCGATAAAGACCACCCCTTCGGCCACGGCAGAATCGAATATGTCAGCGCCCTTTCCCTCGCCTTTCTGGTGCTTATCACGGGTGTGGAGCTGATTAAATCCTCCGTAAGCCGTTTTAAGGCCCCCGAAGCTGTGGTGTTCGGCTGGCCCGCATTCATTGTGCTTGTGCTCACCATTTTGGGCAAAATCTGGCTTGCATATTTTAATTCCAATGTGGGCAAACGCATCAATTCCTTAACCGTGGATGCAGTGGTGAAGGACAGTTTGGGTGACATCATCGCCACCACCGCCACCCTGATTGCCCTTGTTTCCTCCAAATTCACCGCCCTGCCCGTGGACTCGGTCATGGGCATTGCCGTTGCGCTGTTTGTCATTTATTCCGGCATCAGCATCATCAAGGATACCATGGGCCCCCTGCTGGGTGAACCTCCCGACAAAGAAATCGTGGAGAAAATGGAAAAACTGGTGCTCAGCCACGAGGGTATTCTCGGCATTCACGACCTGGTGGTGCACACCTACGGCCACGCCAAAATTTTTGCCTCCCTTCACGCCGAGGTTCCCGCTGATGTGGATGTCATGCTCAGCCATGACTTAATCGACAACATTGAGAAGGACATTTTTGAGGAACTGGGCATTGAAGCCTCCATTCACCTTGACCCCATTGATGTGAACGATGAAAGAATCGGCCACTACAAGGCCATCATTCTGGAGGTGCTTTCCGAAATCGACGAAAGCATTACCATTCACGATTTTCGCATTGTGGACGGCCCCACCCACACCAATCTGATTTTTGATGCCGTGATTCCCTTCGGCGTAAAAACGCCCCGCAGCGAAATCAAAAAACAGATTGATGACAATCTGCACCAAAAGAGTCACCGGTGCTTCACGGTAATCAACTTTGACGAATCCTATGTGTAAGGCATTTCAAGACAAAAAGCACCCGGATGGGCGTGAATATTGCCGAATCTCTTTTGCCTTGGCATATTAGACAAATTCACCAAAGGGAAGCGGGGATTTTTGTACCCGCAAAATATGTAAAAAAGGGTTCACAAAAACTACATTATATTGTAGAATGTTGTTGTAAACGAGCAAAAGCTCAACGGAATGAAAAAACGGAGGAACTGTCTATGCCTGAATACAACGAATTCGATTCCCTGCCTGTAGGCAAGCTCGGTCTTATTGTGCTTCCCGGCTGCGAGGAGCTGGGCGAAAAAATCGACAATTACCTTGTAAACTGGAGAATAGAGCGCGAGAACGAGCATAAGGACAATGTAATTTACCACGGCTACCACAGAGATTCCTACATCATCAAATCCAACTTTGCCCGTTTCGGCACCGGCGAGGGCAAATGTGTTATCGGCCAAAGCGTGCGCGGCTACGATATCTTTATTGTTTGCGACATGTTCAACCACGGCGTTACCTACGACATGTATGACCACTTCAACATCCCCATGAGCCCCGACGACCACTTTGCCAACTTAAAGCGCGCCATCAGCGCCATCGGCGGCAAGGCAAGGCGCATCACCGTGATTATGCCCATGCTGTACGAAAGCCGTCAGCATCGCCGCACCTCCCGTGAATCGCTGGACTGCGCGATGGCGCTGCAGGAGCTGGAGAATATCGGCGTGAGCAACATTATCACTTTTGAT
>JAZRWZ010000072.1:0-1085 GCA_045599985.1 Acutalibacteraceae bacterium
CTATCATCTGTATAAGGAATACGGCTGCAACATGCAGTTCGGCGGCGACGACCAGTGGAGCAACATGCTGGGCGGCACCGAGCTGATTCGCAAAAAGCTGGGCAAGGATGCCTATGCCATGACCATCACCCTGCTGCTCAACTCCGAGGGCAAAAAGATGGGCAAAACCGCATCCGGCGCCGTTTGGCTTGACCCCGCCAAAACCTCTCCCTACGAGTTCTATCAGTACTGGCGCAATGTGGGTGACGGCGATGTGCTCAAGTGCATCCGCATGCTCACCTTCCTGCCTTTGGAGCAGATTGACGAGATGGATAAATGGGAAGGCAGTCAGCTGAACAAGGCCAAGGAGATTCTGGCCTATGAATTGACCAAGCTGGTTCACGGCGAAGAGGAAGCCACCAAGGCACAGGAGGCCGCAAGGGCTCTGTTCGGCGGCGGAGCCGATAACGCCAACATGCCCACCACCGCTTTGACCGCCGAGGATTTGACGGACGGCAAGGTGGATATGATTACCCTGCTTGTGAAAACGGGCATTGCAAAATCCCGCCGTGAGGGCCGTCAGCTGATTGAGCAGGGCGGTGTATCCCTGAATGACGAAAAGGTGACCGATGTGAACCTGACCGTTGCCGGTGACGATATCAAGGCCAACCCCGCCATCATCCGCAAGGGTAAAAAGGTGTTCCACAAAATCACCATGGAATAAACCGAATCAGATACAGACAAAAAAGAACAGCGATGTTTTCCGGCTTCGGAAAACATCGCTGTTTTGCTGTATTGTTTAAGGGATGAAAGGGAGATTATTTCTTGTCGCCGTCCTGGAAATAGAACTTGAATTGCTGCTCCTCTTTTTTGCGGGCTTTCAATTCACGCTTGGAGGGCTCGGCTTTCTTGGAGGCCTTGTCGGCGGCTTTTTCTGCCTTGCCTTCGGCGTTCTTCTTTTCTGCCGCTAATCTTTCGGCGGCCTTCTGGCGCTCCAAAGCGGCCTTCTTGCTGGATTTTAATTCGGCGGCGGAGGGCTTTTTATCGGAGGGAACGGCAAGGGTAATGGCGTTTTTATCCTTCTCTTTGTTCAGCTTTTTGATTTC
>JAZRWZ010000073.1:0-3207 GCA_045599985.1 Acutalibacteraceae bacterium
GGTGCAGTAGGAGCAGCGGTTATTGCAGCCGTCCGCGATTTTAAGATAAGCCCAGTATTCGGGGGTGGTCAGCACCCGGGGGCCGGTCAAAGGCAAATCGTTGACAGAGGGGAAGGTGCAGTAGCAGCCGCCCTCCTCCGCTTCGTTGGCGGGCAAATCGGCGGTTTCCTCACCGAAAAGCGAATTGAGAATATCCGCAATCTGCCCGTTGGCACCGATGCCCACCACAGCATCCACCTCGGGAATCTCGTCCAGAATCTCTTTTTTGTGGCGTTGAGCCAGACAGCCCGTCACTATGATTTTGCCCACGGTGCCCTCTTTTTTCAGCTCGGCCATCTCCAGAATATTCTCGATAGCCTCCTCCTTGGCGGCATCAATGAAGCCGCAGGTGTTGATAATGACGGCATCCACGCCCTCATACAAATCACCGATTACATAATCGGCGCTGTCAAGAGAGGCCAGCATACGCTCGGCATCAATCTGGTTTTTGGGGCAGCCCAAAGAAATCATGGAAATAGAGTGCATTCGGTATCCTCACTTTCGCTTGAGATTTCACATTCCGACAAGGCGGAACGGATATCGGAATAGCGGTAACCCAGCCGCTGCAGGGCGTTGACGGTTTTGCGGATTCCTTTTTCGTCATGCAGATAGCGGCTGTACTTGGTATTTAACAGTTCTATAATACGCAAAATCGGCTGATTGTCAAGTTGAAGCACCGTTTTGTCGCAGATTTCCCGGGAAATCCCTTTGAGCCCCAACTCATACCGCACACGCTTTACGGAGTAACCCTTGCTCTCCATCAGGCGTGTGGCAAGGGATAAGGCGTAGGCCTCATCGTCAATGAATCCCAGCTCCTCCGCACGGTCGGCGGCGCTCTCTGCCGCAGGGCGGGAATGGCCCTTTTGGCAAAGCTTGCGAATCAGTTCGGTTTTGCCGTGGCTGCGCACGGAAAGAATCCGTATCGCACCGATAAAAGCAGAGCGCAAGGCCGCCGCCTCGCAAAAAGCAGCTAACTTTGCACCCTCTAATTCCTCTTCATTTTTCACCCCGCAGGAGAGTCTGAAATCCTCGTCCACGGCGGCAATCAGCTCGCCGTCGCCGTAAACGGAAATCTTGCCTCCCCTGCCGGTAACAAATGTAATCTTCATGCTTTATTATTCGTCGTCATCCACCACAATGTCCAGCTTGGCGCGGGCCACGGTTTTGGTGGTGGGCTTGGGAGCCACGGCGGGCTCTTCCGCAGCGGGCTCTTTCTTGGTGATTTTGGCCTGACGGTCTGCCAAAATGGCGGCAACAATCTTCTTTTCGATTTCGTCTGCCAGCTCGGGGTTGGCGGCCAGCATCTCGCGGGAGTTGTCGCGGCCCTGACCGATGCGCATATCACCGTAGGAGAACCAGGCGCCGGAGCGCTGCAAGATGTTGAACTTCACGCCCAGGTCAACCAGCTCGCCGTATTTTGAAATGCCCTTGCCGTACAGAATATCGAATTCGCACTCTTTGAAGGGAGGTGCAACCTTGTTTTTCACAACCTTGCAGCGGGTGCGGTTGCCGATGATTTCGCCGCCCTGCCCCTTGATGCTTTCCACACGGCGCACCTCAATGCGCACGGAGGAGAAGAACTTGAGCGCACGGCCGCCGGTGGTAACCTCGGGATTGCCGTAGATAACGCCCACTTTTTCACGCAGCTGGTTGATGAAAATGAGGATGGTGTTGGATTTGGCAATGGCACCGGCCAGTTTACGCAGGGCCTTACTCATCAGGCGGGCATGAACGCCCACAAGGGCATCGCCCATTTCGCCCTCGATTTCCGCCTTGGGAACCAGAGCGGCAACGGAGTCGATAACAATCACATCCAACGCGCCGGAGCGAATCAGTGCCTCGGCAATTTCGAGGGCCTGCTCGCCGTTGTCGGGCTGAGAAACCAGAAGGGTGTACACATCCACACGGAGGTTGGAGGCATAGAGAGGGTCAAGAGCATGCTCGGCATCAATAAAGGCCGCATCGCCGCCCGCCTTTTGTGCCTGGGCAATGGCGGAGAGAGCAAGGGTGGTTTTACCGGAGGATTCGGGGCCGTAAATCTCAACGATTCTGCCCTTGGGAAGGCCGCCGATGCCGGTGGCAACATCCAACCCCACGGAGCCGGTGGAAACCGCCTCCACATTCATGGCGTTGTTTTCGCCAAGGCGCATAATCGTGCCCTTGCCGTAGGTTTTTTCGATTTGCTGCAATGCAGTTTCAAGTGCTTTTTTCTTATCTACCATATCTGAAGACCTCCGTAATTAGTCAAACAAATGTTCTGTTTGTATTCTACATCATCCATTTTCAAAATGCAAGACAAATTTTCATTTTTTCCGCAAAAGTTTTTTAAAAAAACACTTGCAATTTGTTGCGCTTTCTGTTAATATGTCCTCTGTTAATGAGTAATTCAAAGGAGGTGTGACACATGGCAAAATGCGATTTTTGCGGCAAAGATGTGTCCTTCGGCATTAAGGTATCCCACTCCCACAGACGTTCTAACAGAACCTGGAAGCCCAATATCAAAAGAGTAAAGGCTATTGTAGACGGCTCCCCCAAAAGAGTTTACGCCTGCACCCGCTGCCTTCGCTCCGGCAAGGTTACCCGTGCCATCTGAGGCTCACTAAAGCAAACAGATTAAGAGACTGCGAAAGCAGTCTCTTTTCTGTTTTAAGCCACTTTGTAAAGAATCCGGCTTTTCTCTTTGTCATTTTGCCGAATTGCTTGTGGCTTTATTTTTTTGACCCACAAGCAGTTGTTGTTCAGGGTACCGATTTTGAAGGGACTGACGAAATTTCGGTTTTAGGGGATTTGATATTCCCTTTTTCGGCGGGATTCGGTATAATATGATGTAATATATTATTATGGAGATTTTTGTGCAGCTATGGATTTCAAAATAAATCAGACGGAACTGGATACCTCCTTCCGGGTGCCCGCCTCCATCATTGACAAGCACATCCGCATTGCCAACGGCGACCAGCTCAAGGTGATTTTGTGGATTATGAAAAACGGCACCGAGGCTTCCCTTGAGGATATGAGTAAGGCCCTGCGCATGAAAGCCGAGGATGTGACGGATTATTTACAGTATTGGGTAAACTGCGGCATAATAACGGAATGTGCCGGCGGTCAGACGCCCATTGCACAAGCGCCCGCCGTTAAAGCACCTGCCGCCCCAAAGCCGGTTGTCACACC